>NZ_JBFAHP010000042.1:0-79000 GCF_040654255.1 Streptomyces sp. NPDC050732 | reverse complement strand
TGGACGTCGCGGGGTGAACGGGTGGGTGGGTGGGAGGTATCCGCCGCGGAGCGGCGGGCTTGGGGGTCCTGCCTCGGCAGGGCGGGGCAGGGCAAGGGGTGGACCGCGTGAGGCCCAGGGGCCAGGGCCCGTAACCTGGGGGCGTGAGCACTGAGCACGGCGCCCTCCTCGGCCCCGCCGACATCCGCGAACTGGCCGCTGCCCTGGGCGTACGCCCCACCAAGCAGCGCGGCCAGAACTTCGTCATCGACGCCAACACCGTACGGCGCATCGTCCGCACCGCGGAGGTCCGCCCGGACGACGTCGTCGTGGAGGTGGGACCGGGCCTCGGGTCGCTGACCCTGGCGCTGTTGGAGACCGCCGCCCACGTCACCGCGGTCGAGATCGACGACGTGCTCGCCGGTGCGCTGCCCGCGACGGTGGAAGCCCGTCTTCCGGGCAAGGTGGGGTCCTTCGGGCTCGTGCACAGTGACGCCATGCTCGTACGGGAGCTGCCGGGGCCCGCGCCCACCGCGCTCGTCGCGAACCTCCCGTACAACGTGGCCGTGCCCGTGCTCCTGCACATGCTCGACACCTTCCCGACCATCGAGCGCACGCTCGTGATGGTGCAGGCCGAGGTCGCCGACCGGCTCGCCGCCGGGCCGGGCTCGCGGGTGTACGGGGTGCCGTCCGTGAAGGCCAACTGGTACGCCGAGGTGAAGCGCGCCGGGTCCATCGGGCGCAATGTCTTCTGGCCCGCGCCCAATGTCGACTCGGGTCTCGTCTCGCTGGTGCGGCGGTCCGAGCCGGTCAGGACCAGCGCGTCGAAGCGCGAGGTGTTCGCCGTCGTCGACGCCGCCTTCGCACAGCGCAGGAAGACGCTGCGCGCGGCCCTGGCCGGCTGGGCCGGTTCCGCGGCCGCCGCGGAGGCCGCGCTCGTCGCAGCCGGTGTCTCGCCGCAGGCCAGGGGTGAGGCCCTGACCGTCGAGGAGTTCGCCCGCATCGCCGAGCACAAGGAGGCCGGCGCGTGAGCGCGAGCGTCACCGTGCGGGTTCCCGCGAAGGTCAATGTGCAGCTGGCCGTGGGGGCCGCGCGTGCCGACGGGTTTCATGACCTGGCGAATGTCTTCCTCGCCGTCGGGCTGTACGACGAGGTCACGGTGACGCCCGCCGACGGGCTCCGGGTGACCTGCGAGGGCCCCGGGGCCGACCAGGTGCCCCTGGACCGCACGAACCTCGCCGCCCGCGCCGCCGAACTGCTCGCCGCGCGGCGCGGCATCGCACCCGACGTCCACCTTCACATCGCCAAGGACATTCCCGTCGCCGGCGGCATGGCGGGCGGCAGCGCGGACGGCGCCGCCGCGCTCGTGGCGTGCGACGCGCTGTGGGGCACGCACGCCTCCCGCGACGAACTGCTCGACATCTGCGCCGAGTTGGGCAGCGACGTGCCGTTCAGTTTGGTGGGTGGCGCCGCGCTCGGCACCGGACGGGGCGAGAAGCTCGCGCCGCTGGAGGTCGGCGGCACCTTCCACTGGGTCTTCGCCGTCGCCGACGGAGGGCTCTCCACACCCGCCGTGTACCGCGAGTTCGACCGGCTCACTCCCGAAGCGCCCGCCCCCGAGGCGTCCCCCGCGCTCCTCGCCGCCCTGCGCAAGGGCGACGCCGAGGCCCTCGCCGACACCGTCACCAACGATCTCCAGCCCGCCGCTCTCTCGCTCTTCCCCTCGCTCCGCGACACCCTCGCCACGGGCACCGAGGCGGGAGCTCTCGCCGCGCTGGTCTCCGGGTCGGGGCCGACCACCGCGTTCCTCACGGCGGACGCCGATGCGGCGCGGCGCGTGGCGGACGCGCTGCTCGCGTCCGGTACCTGCCGCGCGGCACGGGTCGCGGAATCGCCCGCTCCGGGCGCCACGCTGCTCTAGGTACTCAGGTCTCCGGGTACTCAGGTACGGATCTGAGTACGGGCGCGCTGACCCCGGCGTACGACGGCACGCGACCGTACGTACATGGGATCAAGCGTTCGCGAACTCGCCGAGAAGACGCCCGCCGGGCGTGACCGGTACGTCGACCTGCTGCGCGTCGCCTCGCTCGGCACGGTCGTCGTCGGACACTGGCTGATGGCCGCCGTGACCGTCGGCGACGACGGCCGCGCCGAGGTCGGCAACCTCCTCGCCGTGGTGCCCGAGCTGCAGCTCCTCACGTGGGCGCTGCAGATCATGCCCGTCTTCTTTTTCGTCGGCGGGTTCTCGCACGCGCTGTCGTACCGCTCGCTGAGCCGTCGGTCCGAGGGGCGGTCCGTCTATTCGGTGTTCGTGCGGGCCAGGCTCCAGCGGCTGCTGCGGCCCACCATGGTGTTTATAGCGGTGTGGGGCGCGGCGGCGCTCGCCCTCCAACTGGGCGGTCACGGCGGTGGGCTGCTCGATGTCGCGTTGCGGCTCGTCGCGCAGCCGTTGTGGTTCATCGGTGTCTATCTCGCGATGGTCGCCTTCACGCCGCCGCTGCTGCGGCTGCACGAGCGGTGGGGGTGGGGCGCGTTCGGCGCGCTCGTGGCGGCGGCCGGCGCGGTGGACGTGGCGCGCTTCGCGTTCGGCGTGCCGTATCTGGAGTTCCTGAACTTCGCCTTCGTGTGGCTCGCCGTGCACCAGCTGGGCTTCCTGCGCGCGGACGGCAGGCTGAGGGTGAGGGCGCCGTACGTCCTGGCGGGCGCGGGTCTCGCGGGCGCCTCGCTGCTGGTGGCCTTCGGGCCGTATCCGCTCTCCATGGTCGGCATGCCCGGCGAACGCGTCTCGAACATGGCGCCGCCCACCTTCGCCCTCCTCTGCCACGGCATGTGGCTGGTCGGCGCCGTGGAGCTGCTGCGCGGACCGGCGACGCGGTGGCTGGCGCGGCCGCGGGTGTGGCGCGGCGTGGTCGCGGCCAACGGCGTCTCCATGACGGCGTTCCTCTGGCATCTGACGGCGATGCTCGGCGTGTACGGGATGCTGCTCGCCCTCGGCGTTCCGCTGCCGGAGCCCGCGTCGGCGGCCTGGTGGGCCCAGGTGCCGCTGCGGATGGCGGCGGCCGCGGCGCTGACGGTGGCGCTGGTGGCCCTCTTCCGACGCTTCGAGCGGCCGGGGGCGGCGGGGCCGGCCGCTCCGGGTACGGCCTCGGGCCCGGCGGCGGCCCTCGGCGTCACGCTCTGCCTGTTCGGGGTGCTCGGCCTGTCGATGGTCGGCTTCGGAGGCCTGCTGGAGGGCCGTACGGCGATGCTCGTCGCCGTCCAGGTGACGGCGCCGGCGGCGGTGGGGATGGCGCTGGTGGGATGGCTGCTGGTGGAGCGGGCGGGAGGCCGGGTCAGAGCACGTCGATGGCGGTGAGGTCGATGTCGATGTCGAACGGCACGGAGACCTTGAGGCGGTCGTGATAAATACCGGTCACGGCGTATGTACCGGACACCGTGCCGAGTTCGTAGACCTGGACTACGGGGTGGTCGTCCTGCCCTGCCATCTCCACCAGCCAGAAGTGGCGGATACCGGCAGCGGCGTACTTGTGAGGCTTGGTGCTCCGGTCGCGGGACTCCGAGTCCGGGGAGACGACTTCCACGGCGAGAAGGACGTCGTCGGCGTGGAAGGAGGTCTGTCCGCGGCCCTTGACCGCTTCCTTGCGCACGACGGAGATGTCCGGCTCGGGTCCGTTGCGGCGGTCGAGGACCACGGTCATCTCGCGATTGACCCGCATCTCCGGCGGCACGCTGCTCCGTAGTCCGGTGACCAGCAGATCGATGGTGATGCTGTGGAACAGGCGTTGCGGACTCACGAAGATCAGGCTCCCGTCGATCATCTCTGTGTGCGGCGGGAGATCGGGCAACGTGTGCAGGTCGTCCACGGTCCAGCCTTCCGGCGGCGGCACCGGCCACCGGGGCCCGGACACCGGCTCGGAGACCGGCTCGGAAATCGGCTCGGCGGTCATGGTTCCTCCCATGGGCGGGATTCTTCGGCCTGTGCCTCAACGGTAGCCGCGGATTCCTTGATCCGTCATCACAAAGAGTGAGCAAGCCGGTACGCCCAGGGAGGCCGAGGACCGGCCCCCGCGGGCGACTACGCTGGGGGATCGATCGATCCCCCCTGTCAGGAGAGAAATGGCCGTCAATCTGGTCAATGTCGAGGCAGTCAGCAAGGTGTACGGCACCCGTGCCCTGCTCGACGGCGTCTCACTCGGCGTGTCCGAGGGGGACAGGATCGGTGTCGTCGGGCGCAACGGCGACGGCAAGACCACCCTGATCCGCATGCTCGCCAAGCTGGAGGAGGCGGACTCCGGGCGGGTCACGCACAACGGCGGGCTGCGGCTCGGCGTGCTGACGCAGCACGACTCCCTCGACCCCGCCGCCACCGTCCGGCACGAGGTCATCGGTGACCTCGCCGATCACGAGTGGGCGGGCAGCGCCAAGATCCGGGACGTGCTGACCGGGCTGTTCGGCGGGCTCGACATGCCGGGCTTCCCGCAGGGGCTCGACACCGTCATCGGCCCGCTCTCCGGTGGCGAGCGGCGCCGTATCGCGCTCGCGAAGCTGCTCATCGGCGAGCCCGACCTGATCGTGCTCGACGAGCCGACCAACCACCTGGACGTCGAGGGCATCGCCTGGCTCGCCGAGCACCTGCGCACGCGGCGCTCGGCGCTCGTCTGCGTCACGCACGACCGCTGGTTCCTGGACCAGGTGTGCACGCGCATGTGGGACGTGCAGAGCGGGTCCGTCTATGAGTACGAGGGCGGGTACTCCGACTACGTCTTCGCCCGTGCCGAGCGCGAGCGCATCGCGGCCACCGAGGAGACCAAGCGCAAGAACCTGATGCGCAAGGAGCTGGCCTGGCTGCGGCGCGGCGCCCCGGCCCGCACCAGCAAGCCGAAGTTCCGCATCGAGGCGGCCAACGAGCTGATCGCGGACGTGCCGCCGCCGCGCGACACCAGCGAGCTGATGAAGTTCGCGACGACGCGGCTCGGCAAGACCGTCTTCGATCTGGAGGACGTGTCCGTGCAGGCCGGGCCCAAGATGCTGCTCAAGCATCTGACCTGGCAGCTCGGTCCCGGTGACCGCGTCGGTCTCGTCGGGGTGAACGGCGCGGGCAAGACCTCGCTGCTGCGGGCCATGGCGGACGCGGCGCGCAGCGCGGGCGACGTGCAGCCCGCGGACGGGAAGATCGTCGTCGGCAGGACCGTGAAGCTCGCCTACCTCTCGCAGGAGGTGGCCGAACTGAAGCCGACGCTGCGGGTGTTGGAGGCCGTGCAGCAGGTGCGTGAGCGCGTCGACCTCGGCAAGGGCCGGGAGATGACCGCGGGACAGCTCTGTGAGACCTTCGGGTTCAGCAAGGAGAAGCAGTGGACGCCGGTGGGCGACCTCTCCGGCGGTGAGCGGCGCAGGCTGCAGCTGCTGCGGCTGCTCATGGACGAGCCGAACGTCCTCTTCCTCGACGAGCCGACCAACGACCTCGACATCGAGACGCTGACGCAGCTCGAAGACGTGCTGGACGGCTGGCCCGGCTCCATGGTCGTCATCTCCCACGACCGGTTCTTCGTCGAGCGGACCACGGACAAGGTGTTCGCGCTGCTCGGTGACGCCACGATGCGGATGCTGCCGCGCGGCATCGACGAGTACCTGGAGCGCAGGCGGCGGATGGCGGAGACCGCGAGTGCGTCGGCGCCCGCCCAGTCCGCGCCCGCGCACACCGCCGCGGCGAAGACCGTCTCCTCCGCCGATGCCCGCGCCGCCAAGAAGGAACTGCAGAAGATCGAGCGGCAGCTGGACAAGGTTTCCGAGCGGGAGACCAAGCTGCACGCTCAAATCGCCGATAACGCCACGGACTTCGAAAAGGTGGCCAAACTGGACGCCGAGCTCCGCGAACTGATCGGGCAGCGCGAGGAGTTGGAAATGCGCTGGCTGGAGCTGGCGGAGGACGCGTAGAGCTCCCGTGGAGCTCGCGTAACGGACGCATTACGGGCCGGTCCTCCCTTGGGAACAGGGGCTGGACCGGACCCGTGTGGTACGGGGACAGGGTGATAGAAAGGCTGCCCTGAGCACCACTTGGCGTGCCGAAAATCAGTGAAGGGGGAAGCGCTGATGACTCAGCCGCCCAACCAGCCGCCGTCCGGCGGCTTCGGAGCTCCGCAGGATCCACGGCAGGGCGGAGCGCCGCAACCACCGGGGCCGCCACCGCAGCCCCAGCCCGGTTACGGCTACCCGCAGACCCCGCCGGCCGGGTCCGACAACCCGTACGCGCAGCCGACCCAGCCCGCCCAGCCCGGCCCCTACCACCAGCCGCAGCAGCCCGGCCCGTACGGCCAGCCGCAGCAGCCCGGACCCTACGGAAACCAGCCGCAGCAGCCGGGCCCCTACGGTCAGCCGCAGCAGCCCGGACCCTACGGAAGCCAGCCGCAGTACGGCTACCCGCAGCCGCCCACGCAGCCCCAGTTCCCCGCGGGCCCCGGCGCGCCCGGCACCCCGCCCGGCGGCGGTGGCGGCGGCAAGCGCAACAAGCTCGTGGTGGTCGTCGCCGCGGCTGTGGCCGCGCTGCTCGTCGCGGGCGGTGTCACCTGGGCCGTCGTCAGCGGTGACGACGAGGGCGAGAAGAAGTCCGAGGCGAAGAACAAGGATCCAAAGCCCACCCTCTCCGCACCGGTCAACCCGGGCACCGGCGACGGCGACGGCCACGAGGGCAAGGAAGACCTCAACGAAGGCCGCCAGGCCGGCGAGGCGAAGGTCCTCTGGTACAAGGAGGCGCCCAAGGTGCCCGGTTCCGGAGGCGACGCCCCCGGCATGTGGGTGTACGGCGACACCGTGGTCAAGGCCGCGTACAAGCAGCTCCTCGCGTACAAGGTGGGGAGCGGCAGGACCGCCTGGAAGGCCATCGAGTTCCCGCAGAAGATCTGCGCGGCGACCCAGACGGCCACCGACGACGGCAGGATCGTCGTCGCGTACAAGGAAGGCACCAAGAGCGACGCCAAGTGCAACCAGCTCCAGGTCATCAACCTGAAGAACGGTGAGAAGGGCTGGGGCAAGCCGGTCAAGGAGGAAGGTCTCTTCGACTTCGCCCTCAAGAGCCAGCTGGTCCTCGTCGGCGACGTCCTCATGGTCGGCCGCGACCAGTCCGGCACGGCGCTGCGGATGAGCGACGGCAAGAAGCTCTACGTCGCGGACAAGAAGGACGAGGGCACCTGCTTCCCCAACGGCTTCGCCGGCGGCAAGCAGCTCCTCATGGCCCTGTCCTGCGGCGCGAGCACACCCAGCGCGCACGACGAACTGCAGCAGCTCGACCCGAAGACCGGCCGCGCCCTGTGGACCAAGAAGTTCCCCAAGGGCTGGCGCATCGGCAAGGTCTTCTCGGTCAGCCCCACGATCGTGTACCTCAGCAACGAGGACAAGAAGCAGTTCAACATCACGGTGCTGAAGGAGAACAGCGACGCGACGCGCTCCGAGGTCATCACCAAGGACAGCTTCGCGCCGGAGTGCGACACCTCGGTCCTCAGCCGTGAGCTGGGCGGCTGCCTGGGCGTGGCCGTCGACGACAAGAACCTCTACCTGCCGACGAGCGAGAAGAGCGGCGCGAACGACGTCGTCGCGCTGAGCCTGGCCACCGGCAAGGAGGCCTGGCGCGCCAAGTCGCCGCTGGACGAAACGATGCTCCCGCTGAAGGTCGAGAACGGCGAGGTGATCGCGTACGTCACTCCGTCGTACGACTCCGGCGGCCGCGTCGTCTCCATCGCGACGTCCGGTTCGCACAAGCCCGAGACCCTTCTGCAGCACCCGAAGGGCACCTCGCGGATCGAGAGCGGCTTCTACTCGAAGGACGTCGACTACGTGGACGGGCGCTTCTACATCTCGACCACCAGCATCATGCGCTCCTCCGGCCAGGCGAAGCTGATGCTCGCCTACGGCAAGTGACGCGCCCCCACCCAGTCTTCCGCTCGACCGCTCTCGTCCCCAAGGAATAGACGACGTCATGACCCAGCCGCCCCAGCCACCGCAGCAGCCGCCGAACGAGCCCCCGCAGGGCGGCTTCGGTGCCCCGCAGGACCCTCCGCCCGGAGGCTTCGGCAAGGCCCCCGACCCGTCGTACGGCTACCCGCAGACGCCGCCCCCGCCCGCGGCTCCCCCGGCGGCACCTCCGGCTCCCCCCGCACCCCCGGCGGGCCAGCCCACCTACGGCTACCCGCAGGCACCCCAGCCCCCGCAGAGCTACGGCTACCCGACGCAGCCCGCCACGCCGCAGTACCAGCAGCAGGGCTACCAGCAGCCGTACCAGCAGGGCTACCAGCAGCCGCCGACCATGCCGATGCAGCCGCAGCCCGGCGACTCCGGCTCCGGCGGCAAGAAGTTCAACAGCCAGCTGGCGATCATCGTCGCGGCGGTCGCCGCGATCGCGCTGATCGTCGGCGGCGGCGTCTTCTACGCCTCGACGAAGGACGACGACTCCAAGAACACCGCGCAGGAGTCCGGCAAGGACGGCAAGGGCGGCAAGGGTTCCGAGAAGGGCGAGCAGGGCGGCACCACGCCGGACCAGGGTCCGGCCAAGGAGAAGGCGCCGGCCGACACCTCGGCCAAGGTCCTCATGCAGCTGCCCCAGCCCGAGGTCCCCAAGGACCAGATCTGGAACGTCACGGGCTCCGTGTTGACCGACGACATCTACGCCAAGGCGGGCGTCAACGAGCTCAACGGCTACGACCCGGACACCGGCAAGAAGAAGTGGACGGTCCCGCTGTCCGGCATGACCTGCGCCATCTCGCCGGAGGTCACCGAGGACGGCATCGTCGCGGTCGTCACCGAGGAGGCCGAGCGGAACAAGAAGGGCGACTACGAACAGTGCTCCAACGTCTCCGCGGTTGACCTGACGTCCGGCAAGAAGCTCTGGACCGAGAGCGTCGAGACCAACGGCGTGAAGGCGACCTTCAAGGAAGTCACCATCTCGGGCACCACGATCGCCGCCGGCGCGGGCACCTCCAGCGGCGGCGCCGCCTGGGACGTCAAGGGCAACTCCCTGTGGAAGCCGAAGGTCGGCAAGTGCGAGGACGTCGGCTACGCCGGCGGTGACCAGCTGGTCGCGGTCCGCAAGTGCGGCACGTACGGCGACGAGCGGCTGAAGGTCCAGCTCCTCGACCCGAAGACCGGCAAGGACAAGTGGACGTACCCGCTCGCCGACGGCATCGACAACGCCAAGGTCATCTCGACGAACCCGGTCGTCTTCGGCCAGGACACCACCGAGATCACCGCGTCCGGTGTCACGGACGTCTTCGCCATCGGCAGCAACGGCAAGCTGCGCTCCAAGATCTCCCTGGAGGACGGCAAGTACGACCACGACTGCGGCGTCAACATGGTGAACGACTGCAAGGCGATCACCGTGGGCAACGACCGGCTGTACGTCCCGACGCGCCAGCACGACGGCGCCGGCGAGAGCTACAACCGCACCAACGAGATCGTCTCCTTCTCGCTGGCCACCGGAAAGCCCACCAGCGACCGCGCGGTCGCCGGTGAGAACGGCGAGATCTTCCCGATCCGCATGGACGGCGGCAACGTCATCGCGTACAAGGCGCACGGCTACCAGAAGGGCGCCCAGGTCGTGTCGCTCGACGGCAAGACGATGAAGGAGACCAAGCTCCTGGAGACCCCGGGCTCCGAGGCGGTCACCGACGCGATCAGCGGCATGGTCCCGAAGTCGAACGAACTCCTCTACGGCAACGGGCACTTGTTCCTCGGCAAGAAGCTGCTGAGCAAGCCCTACTCGAAGGACGAGAAGGAGTTCGTGGCGCTCGGCTTCGTCGCGAAGTAGCCGCACGGCAAGGCAGTGCACGACGGCGGCGGCCGCCCCCCGCACCATCCGGGGGGCGGCCGCCGCCGTTCGTGTACCCCTCCGTACCTCCCAGCGCCCCCGAAGGGCAGGGATTTCGGCATTCCGGGCCGCTTCTGACGGGTAGGGGGCGCGCAACGTCGAACAAGCGTGTAGCTTCCGGGGGATGAAGGGTCGGGGGGCCCGCGGGGAAGTGGGGGGTTGCTATGGGTGTGCGGCTCATGGTGGTCGACGACCACCGACTGCTCGCCGAGGCACTCGCCTCGGCACTGAAATTGCGCGGGCACCGGGTGCTCGCCGCCGCCGCGCCCGCCGCGGGTGCGGCGGAACTGGTCATCAGCAGGGCTCCGGAGGTCTGCCTCCTGGGCACGGCCACACCGGCCGAGCCCGGCATGTTCGACCCGGTCGTCAAGATCAAGCGGGAGCGGCCGCAGGTGGCGGTCGTGGTGCTCGGGCCGGTGCCGAACCCGCGCGGCATCGCCGCCGCCTTCGCCTCCGGCGCCTCCGGTTACGTACGCCATGACGAGCGCATCGAAGGAGTGGAGCGCGCCATCATGAAGGCGCGCGCCGGGGAGGCCGCCGTCGCGCCCCAGCTGCTGCAGGGTGCCTTCAGCGAGCTGCTCAATCCGGCCGCGCAGCCCGACGACGAGGGGCAGCGGCTGCTGCAGATGCTGACGCCCCGCGAGGTCGAGGTCCTGGTGCGGGTCGCGGACGGCGAGGACACCCGGCTGATCGCCGCCGGGATGGGGATAGCGCCCAGCACGGCGCGTACGCACGTGCAGCGGGTCCTGATGAAACTGGGCGTCGGCTCGCGCCTGGAGGCCGCCGCGCTCGCCGCGCGCACGGGTCTCCTGGAGCGCGCCGAGCGCCCCGCGGCGATGTACGCGAACGGCGCGGACACGCCGAGGGGGCCCGAGTCACCGCAGTGACCCCGGGCCCCGCACGGGACGTCAGTCGCGCTCCGGCTCCTGTGCGGGCGGCACCGTCGGCCGCAGCCACAGCCAGCCGAGGAAGAAGAGCCCGAGGGCGAGCATGCCGAGGCCCGTCCACAGGTTGATGTTGATGTCCTCGGCCTTCTTCAGGTCGGCGTCGGACGCGGTGATCCCGGCGATCGTCACGATGACGCCGTAGACGACGAACAGGCCGCCGATGATCCGCCGGATGTCGAAGAGGCGGGCCGCCGTCGCGGACTTGGCCTCCAGGTCGGAGACGTGCTTGTGCAGGTCGGACACGGTATTCGGTCCTCCGGTCGGGGCTAGAGCGAGTACGGCAGGTAGCAGGCGGCGGCGAGGACGACGGCGCCCCAGCCGAGCAGGGCCGGCTTGCGGTACCAGGCGTCGTCACCCGCCTCCGCACCCTCGTCCTCCAGGCCCGGCGATGCCGTGCCGTAGACGAGTCCGGCCAGTTCGGCCTCCGGCTTGGGGGCGGTGAAGAGCGTGACGACGACCATCACGACGGCGCCCGCGACGAAGCCGACGATCGCGGAGACGAAGTTGGCGCCCTGGTCGGTCGGGATGTCGACGACGCCCTGCTTGTAGATCCAGAAGTAGTTGACCATCGCCGCGGTGGTGCCCGCGACCAGGCCCCACACACCGGATTTCATCGAGGCCCGCTTCCAGAACATGCCGATGATGAAGACCACGAACATCGGGACGTTGAAGAAGGAGAAGAGGGTCTGGAGGTACCCCATGATGTTCGAGAACGACGAGGCGATGAACGCCGTGCCGATCGAGGCGAGCACACCGATCGCGGTGATGAGGCGGCCGAAGTTCAGGTAGTAGCCGTCCTCGCGGCCCTTGACCACGTACTTCGCCCAGATGTCGTACGTGAACACGGTGTTGAAGGACGAGACGTTCGCCGCCATGCCCGCCATGAACGCGGCGAGCAGACCCGTGACCGCGATGCCGAGGACGCCGTTGGGCAGCAGCTCCTGCATCAGGTAGGGGATCGCGTCGTTGTACGTCAGGTCCGAGCCCGGCGTGCCGATCTTCGGCACGAGGACGGCGGCGACCAGGCCCGGGATCATCACCAGGAAGACGATGAAGATCTTCGGGAAGGCCGCGATCAGCGGGGTGCGCTGGGCCGCGCTCAGGTTCTTCGCGGAGAGGGCGCGCTGCACCTCGGCGAAGTTGGTCGTCCAGTAGCCGAAGGAGAGCACGAAGCCGAGGCCGAGGATGATCGTCAGCCAGTTGGCGCCGAGCGGGTTGGCGTCGCCGATGCCCGTGCCGCCCCAGGCCGTCATGAAGTTGTCGCCGTGCTGCTGTTCGATGGAGCCCGTGAGGCCGTCCCAGCCGCCGACCTTCTTCAGGCCGATGACGCAGATGGGTATCAGCGCGGCGAGGATCACGAAGAACTGCAGCACTTCGTTGTAGATCGCCGAGGAGAGACCGCCGATGGTGATGTACGCGAGCACGAAGAGCCCCGCGACGACGATCGCCACCCACTGCGGCCAGCCGAGCAGCGCCTCGACGACGATCGACAGGGCGTAGAGGTTCACGCCCGCGATGAGGATCGCCGCGAAGGCGAAGAGCGCCGAGCTGAGCAGGTGCGCCGACCTGTCGAAGCGCTGGAGCAGGAACTCGGGGACGGAGCGGACCTTGCTGCGGTAGTAGAACGGCATCATGACCAGGCCGAGGAAGACCATGGCCGGGATGGCGCCGATCCAGTACCAGTGGACGACCGCGACGCCGTACTGCGCGCCGGTGGCGGCCATGCCCAGGATCTCGGTGGCGCCCAGGTTCGCGGCGACGAAGGCGAGACCGGTGACCCAGGCGGGCAGGGAGCGGCCCGAGAGGAAGAAGTCGAGGCTGGTTTTGACGGAGCGCCGGGCGGCGAAGCCGATGCCGAGGACCACGGCGAAGTAGATCGCCAGGATCGCGTAGTCCAGGCCGTTGGTGGGCAGCCGAAGCCCCTCGGCCAGGGTTGTTGTGGGGGACTGCATGGGAACTCGCTTCGTTGCGCGAACGGATCAGACCGGAACCTACGCCCCTTGCTTCAATAACTGAACAGTTCTGTTGGTGTTCTTTGTTTGATTGTGATCGTTGACGTTGCTGTTGACTTGTGGTTTGTTATGTTCGGTTCTGTTGGGTGGGTGGTGAGGAGCCCGGACGTGAAGAAGACCTCGACCCGTCTCGCCGACGGTCGTGAGCTCATCTACTACGACGTACGCGACGACGCGGTCCGCGAGGCGGCCGACCGGCGTCCGCTCGGGCCCGTCTCCACGACGTCGGAGATCCGCGAGGACCGTCTTCTCGGCGACGCGGTCGCCATCGCGTCCCACCGCCAGGGCCGCACCTACCACCCGCCGGCCGACGAGTGCCCCCTCTGCCCCTCCGCCGGGGACCGGCTCAGCGAGATCCCCGACTCCGCGTACGACGTCGTGGTCTTCGAGAACCGCTTCCCCTCGCTCGCCGGCGACGCGGGCCGCTGCGAGGTCGTCTGCTTCACCTCCGACCACGACGCGTCCTTCGCCGACCTCACCCCCGAACAGGCCGGACTCGTCCTGGAGGCCTGGACCGACCGCACCGCCGAGCTCTCCCACCTGCCCTCCGTCGAGCAGGTGTTCTGCTTCGAGAACCGCGGCGCCGAGATCGGCGTGACCCTCGGCCATCCGCACGGGCAGATCTACGCGTATCCCTTCGTCACCCCGCGCACGGCCCTGATGCTCCGCTCGCTCGCCGCGTTCAAGGAGGCGTCCGGCGGCGGCAACCTCTTCGACGACATCGTCGCCGAGGAGAGCGCGGGGGAGCGGGTCGTCCTGGAGGGCGAGCACTGGATCGCCTTCGTGCCGTACGCCGCGCACTGGCCCTACGAGGTGCACCTGTACCCCAAGCGCCGGGTGCCGGACCTGCTCGGTCTCGACGAGGCGGCGCGCACAGAGTTTCCACAGCTGTACCTGGAACTCTTGAGGCGCTTCGACCGGATCTTCGACGAGTCGGGGGAGGCCCCCACCCCCTACATCTCCGCCTGGCACCAGGCGCCGTTCGGCACGCTCGACGGATATGAGGGGATCAATCGTGATGACTTCGCCCTGCACCTCGAACTTTTCACGATTCGCCGCACTTCGGGCAAGCTGAAGTTCCTCGCGGGTTCCGAATCCGGCATGAGCGTGTTCATCAACGACGTGCCGCCGGAAGCCGCGGCCCAGCGACTGCGAGAGGTAGCGAGTTCATGAGCGGTAAGTACCTGGTCACCGGTGGAGCGGGCTACGTGGGCAGTGTGGTGGCCCAGCACCTGATCGAGGCCGGGCACGAGGTGACGGTCCTCGACAACCTCTCGACCGGCTTCCGCGAGGGCGTCCCCTCGGGCGCGGCCTTCATCGAGGGCGACATCCGTGATGCCGCCAAGTGGCTGGACTCCTCGTACGACGCCGTGCTGCACTTCGCCGCCTTCTCCCAGGTCGGCGAGTCCGTCGTCAAGCCCGAGAAGTACTGGGACAACAACGTCGGCGGCACCATGGCGCTGCTCGCCGCCATGCGCGACGCCGACGTGCGCAGGCTCGTCTTCTCCTCCACGGCCGCGACGTACGGCGAGCCCGTGAGCACCCCCATCACGGAGACCGACCCGACCGCCCCCACCTCCCCCTACGGTGCCTCCAAGCTCGCCGTCGACCACATGATCACCGGGGAGGCGGCCGCGCACGGCCTGGCCGCCGTCTCGCTGCGCTACTTCAACGTCGCGGGCGCGTACGGCGACTGCGGCGAGCGCCACGACCCCGAGTCGCACCTCATCCCCCTCGTCCTCCAGGTCGCGCAGGGCAGGCGCGAGGCGATCAGCGTCTTCGGCGACGACTACCCGACCCCCGACGGGACCTGCGTCCGCGACTACATCCACGTCGCCGACCTCGCCGAGGCGCACCTCCTCGCCGTCGAGGCCGCCACCCCCGGCGAACACCTCATCTGCAACCTCGGCAACGGCAACGGCTTCTCCGTCCGTGAGGTCATCGAGACCGTCCGCCGGGTCACCGGCCACCCCATCCCCGAGGTGCTCGCCCCGCGCCGCGGCGGCGACCCGGCGGTCCTCGTCGCCTCCGCCGCCACCGCCCGCGAGAAGCTCGGCTGGCACCCGTCCCGCGCGGATCTCGCGGGCATCGTCGCCGACGCGTGGGCGTTCGCCCAGCGATGACCGTGATGGAGAGACAACCGATGGACGTAGTGGCGCACTTCGCGGAGCTGTACGGATACGAGGCGGAGGGGGTCTGGTCGGCCCCCGGCCGGGTCAACCTCATCGGCGAGTACACCGACTTCAACGAAGGCTTCGTGCTGCCGCTCGCGCTGCCGCACACCGCGGTCGCGGCGGTGGCGCGCCGCACCGACGGCGTCCTTCGGCTCCACTCGGCCGACATCGACGCCCCGGTCGCCGAACTGCGCGTGGCCGACCTGACACCCCTGTCGCAGTACGGCCAGGGCGGCTGGGCCGCCTACCCGGCGGGCGTGGTGTGGGCGCTGCGGGAGGCGGGCCACGACGTCTCCGGGGGCGCCGACCTCCACCTCGCCTCGACCGTGCCGACCGGGGCGGGCCTGTCCTCGTCGGCCGCCCTGGAGGTCGTCACGGCCCTCGCCCTGAACGACCTGTACGAACTTTCTCTGGGTGGGCCGGAGTTGGCCGTTCTCGCCCAGCGCGCCGAGAACGCCTTCGTCGGCGTGCCGTGCGGCGTGATGGACCAGATGGCCTCCGCGTGCGCCACCGAGGGTCACGCCCTGCACCTGGACTGCCGCGACCTCTCCATACGCCAGGTCCCCTTCGACCTGGCGGCCCACGGCCTGCGGCTCCTGGTCGTCGACTCGCGCGTGAAACACGCCCTCGGGGACGGCGCCTACGCGGAGCGGCGCGCCGGCTGCGAGGCGGGCGCGCGGGCGCTCGGAGTCACGCACCTGCGCGACATCCCGTACGCCGAACTCCCCTCCGCCCTCGGCAAGCTGACGGACGAAAAGGTCCGCCGCTACGTCCGCCACGTCGTGTCGGACGACCACCGCGTCGAGCAGGTCATCGCACTCCTCGCCGCCGGCGACGTCCGCGCGATCGGCCCCGTCCTCACCGACGGCCACGCCTCGCTCCGCGACGACCTG
The DNA here is from genome assembly GCF_040654255.1 of Streptomyces sp. NPDC050732. Taxonomy (NCBI): domain Bacteria; kingdom Bacillati; phylum Actinomycetota; class Actinomycetes; order Kitasatosporales; family Streptomycetaceae; genus Streptomyces; species Streptomyces sp. NPDC050732. The sequence goes on along the minus strand of NZ_JBFAHP010000042.1, from coordinate 63,142 downwards.
CGCATCTCCTGCCCGGAGCTGGACCTGGTGGTGTCCTCCGCGAACGCGGCGGGCGCCCTCGGCGCCCGGATGACCGGCGGCGGCTTCGGCGGCTCGGCGGTCGTCCTGGTGGAGTCGGCCGCCGAGGACACGGTGACGAAGTCGATCCTGGAGGCCTTCGCCGCGGCGGGCCACCCCGCACCGCGGGTGTTCCCCGCGGTGGCGTCGGCGGGGGCGCGCCGGGAGATTTAGGCGAGCCGCTTGGTGAGCGTGAACTCCTTGACACCCTCCGGGTAGTCGGGGATCACGCCCACCAGCTCGTACCCCTGGTTCCGGTAGAAGCCGGGGGCCTGGAAGTCCCAGGTCTCCACACGGGAGTTGAGGCAGCCGCGGTCCTCGCGGGCCACCCGCTCCGCCTCCGCCAGGAGGCGCGAGCCGAGGCCCGCGCCGCGGTGGCGGTCGTCGACCCAGAGGTAATTCACGTGCAGCCAGCGCGCCCAGGTGTGCGCGGCGAGCCCCGCCGCCAGGCCGCCGGCCCCGTCCAACGCCCAGACGCCCAGGGGGACTTCGAGGTCGTCCTGGGTCCCGCGCAGGGCGCGGAGCTCGGGTGATGCCGCCGTGTTCGTCTCGCGCAGCCGTGAACGAAGCAGACCCAGCCGCTCTTTGTCGACTCCCGTCTCCATACGAAACATACGGCTCACCATAAACGCGTCGGCCAATCAGTTCTGCAAATCGCCTTCCGCTCCGGGCGTCCGGCCCTACTCTGAAGGGCAGTGCCGGTGGGGGCCGGCACTGATCAGGGGGCGAGACAGTCGGGTACGACGCCCGGCGTGGGAGGGGCGGTCACAGCACGGCGGCGGCCGTGCGACCGCGTCGACCCCCGTACCGGGCGCCGTACCCGCACCAGCCGTTCTCCGATGACGGGGTATCCCCAGCTCCTTGCGGGAGCTCGGGGAAGGGGGTTTCTGTGGTTCGCATTCGAGTCCTGGTCGTCGACGACCACCGCATCTTCGCCGAGTCGCTGGCCGCCGCGCTCGCGGCCGAGCCCGACGTCGACGTGTCCGCGGCCGGCAGCGGTCCCGCCGCGCTGCGCTGCCTGGAGCGTGCGGTCACCGAAGGCCGCAGATACGACGTACTGCTCGTCGACGCCGACCTCGGCAGCACCGCGAGCGCCCTCCAGAGCACCAGGCCCGCCGTCCCCGTCCAGGACGGGAACGCCGACGGGCTCGTCGACGGCATCTCCCTGGTCGCCGGCGTCCGCTCCGGCCAGCCCGCCGTGCGCACCGTCGTCCTCGCCGAGAAGGACGACCCGCGCCGCGCGGCCCTCGCCCTCCAGGCAGGCGCCTCCGGCTGGGTCGCCAAGGACTGTTCCCTGTCCCGGCTGCTCACGGTCATACGCGGCGTGCTCCGGGACGAGACCCACCTGCCGCCCGCCCTGCTCACCGGCGTCCTGCGCGAGCTGACCGCCGCCCGCAAGCACCGCACCGAGTCCGAGCGCCTCGTGGAGTCCCTGACCCCGCGCGAGCGCGAGGTGCTGCGCTGCATGGTGGCCGGCCTGGGCAGGAAGGCCGTCGCCGAACGGCTGTTCCTCTCCCCGCACACGGTGCGTACCCACATGCAGAACGTCCTGGGGAAACTGGGCGTCCACTCCACCCTCGCCGCGGTGGCCCTCGCCCGCCGCGCGGGCGTCGGCCCGGCCGACCTAGCCGGGGATGTTGTCGAACGGGGCGGTCAACTGGCGTAGCAGCCCCGCCAGTTCACCCCGCTGGGCGCGGGAGAGCTCGGCGAGGATCGCCCGCTCCTGCTCCAGGAGCCCGGCGAGCGCCTGGTCCGCGCGGTCCCGCCCCTCGGCGGTGAGGCGCACGAGGACACCGCGCCGGTCGCTCGGGTCCGGCAGCCGCTCCACGAGGCCCTTCTTCGCGAGCCGGTCGATGCGGTTCGTCATCGTGCCGGACGTCACGAGCGTCTGGGTGAGGAGCTGGCCGGGGGAGAGCTGGTAGGGCGCGCCGGCGCGCCGCAGCGACGTCAGGACGTCGAACTCCCAGGGCTCCAGATTGTGCTCGGCGAACGCGAGCCTGCGGGCCCGGTCAAGGTGCCGCGCGAGCCTGCTCACGCGGCTGAGCACCTCGAGTGGTTCCACGTCGAGGTCCGGGCGCTCCCGGCGCCACGCTGCGACCAGCCGATCGACCTCGTCCTCCATGACGATCAGTGTAGGGGGTCTGTCGACGTGAAGTCTCTTGACGTCAAGATATCCGGGCGTTCAGGATGGGTTCAGGATGGCGACAGACCCCGTCACCCCAGGAGGCCCGCACCATGCCCGCAGCCACCCCGACCTGGGACCCGCACCAGTACCTCCGCCACGCCGGCCATCGCTCCCGCCCCTTCGCCGACCTGCTCGCCCGCGTCCCCGAGCTGCCCGCTGCCGGCCGGCCGCCCCGCGTCGCCGACCTCGGCTGCGGCCCCGGCAACGTCACCCGGCTCCTCGCCGACCGCTGGCCCACCGCGCACATCACCGGCTTCGACAATTCCCCGGAGATGCTGGCCCGCGCCGGCCGGCTGGCCGGTCCCACCGCAGGGGGCGGCCGCCTCGACTTCACCCCGGCCGACGCGACGGAGTGGGCCCCGGCCCCGGGCACGTACGACCTGATCCTCTCCAACGCCACCCTGCAGTGGGTGCCGGGCCACCCCGACTTGTTCCCGGCGTGGATCGAGGCCCTGACCCCCGGCGGCACGTTCGCCTTCCAGGTACCGGGCAACTTCGACGCCCCGAGCCACGTCCTGATGCGCGACCTGGCCGCGTCCCCTCGCTGGCGCGACCGCCTCGGCGATGTCCTGCGCCACGCGGACGCGGTGCTCCCGCCGGGGGCGTACCTGGCACGCCTCGCCGACCTCGGCTGCGAGGTCGACGCCTGGGAGACCACGTACCAGCACCTCCTCGCGGGCGAGGACCCGGTCCTCGACTGGGTCAAGGGCACGGGCCTGCGCCCGGTCCTCACGGCCCTGGCGGACGACCCGGGGGCGACGGAGGCGTTCCTCGCGGAGTACGGCGAGCTGCTGCGCGCGGCTTATCCGGCGACGGGGCGCGGCACCGTGTTCCCCTTCCGGCGGGTGTTCGCGGTGGCTACGGTGTGCGGCCGAGGTGTGTGACGAGGATGCGGATGACGGTGTCGTCGATGAAGTAAAGAGCGCGGTAATCGCCGACCCGGAGGCGCCGCGCGGTGGGTCCGTACGCCGTGGAGCCGGCTGGGCGGGGCTGCTCGGCGAGCCCGTCGACGGCTTCGTAGAGCGCGGCGAGGCCCACCGGGTCGTCCTTGAGGGAGCGGACGGCCGCGTTGGTGGCGGCCGGCTCCCAGATGATCTGGTAGGTCACGGACGCAGCCCCAGCATTCGTCCGACTTCCTCGTGCGGGATGCCCTCTTCGAGCGTCCCTTCCGCCTTGCGGCGCTGGTAGTCGGCGAGTGCCAGGGCGTCTTCCAGGTCCTCTATGACATGCGGCGAGACGAGCAGCGCGGCCACGTGCCCGTGGTCGGTGAGGGCGATGGTCTCGCGGCTGTGGGCGGCCCGGCGCACCAGGTCGCCGAGTTGTGCACGGGCCGCGCTGATCGCAATCTCGGTCATGCGCCAAGAGTGCATGACATTAATCTTGTGGTCAATGTGTGGCCAAAGCTTGATCGGCCTCAGCTCTTCCGGTGACCTATCAGGCGCGGCTTCGGCTCCAGACCGTCCAACCCGTGCCACGCCAGATTCACCAGGTGCGCCGCCACCTCCGCCTTCTTCGGCTTGCGTGCGTCCAGCCACCACTGGCCCGTCAGCGCGACCATGCCGACCAGCGCCTGCGCGTACAGCGGCGCCAGCTTCTGGTCGAAGCCGCGGCCCTTGAACTCCTGGCCCAGGATGTCCTCCACCTGCGTCGCGATGTCGGAGATCAGGGAGGCGAAGGTGCCGGTGGACTGGGCCACCGGCGAATCGCGGACCAGGATGCGGAAGCCGTCCGTGTACGTCTCGATGTAGTCGAGAAGGGCGAACGCCGCCTGTTCGAGGAGCTCCCGGGGGTGCCCGGCGGTGAGCGCCCCCGTCACCATGTCCAGGAGCTGCCGCATCTCGCGGTCCACCACGACCGCGTACAGCCCCTCCTTGCCGCCGAAGTGCTCGTACACGACGGGCTTGGAGACGCCGGCCTTCGCGGCGATCTCCTCCACCGACGTGCCCTCGAACCCCTTGGCGGCGAACAGCGTGCGACCGATGTCGAGAAGCTGCTCCCGGCGCTCGGCACCCGTCATCCGGGTCCGCCGGGCGCGCCGGGGCTGCTTCTCTTTGCCGGCAGGGCCTGAATTGCTGGAGTCGGTCGCCACGTCGTCCATCATGCCGCGTCAGCGGCCTGCGGCTGGCGGCGGGAGTCGATGCGCGCCTTCGACGGCCAGCGCACGTCGTACGCCCAGCCGAGCCGCTCGCACCAGCGGATGATCCGCGCCGACGAATCGATCTGGCCCTTCATCACGCCGTGCCGCGCCGACGTCGGGTCGGCGTGGTGGAGGTTGTGCCAGGACTCGCCGCAGGACAGCACCGCGAGCCACCACACGTTGCCTGAACGGTCACGCGACTTGAAGGGCCGCTTGCCCACCGCGTGACAGATCGAGTTGATCGACCACGTGACGTGGTGCAGCAGCGACACACGGACCAGGGAGCCCCAGAAGAACGCCGTGAACGCGCCCCACCACGACATGGTGACGAGGCCGCCGACCACCGGCGGGATCGCCAGCGACACGATCGTCCACATCAGGAACTGCCGCGAGATGCGGCGGATCGCCGGGTCCTTGACCAGGTCCGGCGCGTACTTCTCCTGCGACGTCCGCTCCTCGTCGAACATCCAGCCGATGTGCGCCCACCACAGCCCCTTCATCAGGGCAGGGACCGTCTCGCCGAAGCGCCAGGGGGAGTGCGGGTCGCCCTCGGCGTCCGAGAACTTGTGGTGCTTGCGGTGGTCCGCCACCCAGCGCACCACGGGGCCCTCGACCGCCATCGACCCGGCCACCGCGAGCGCGATCCGCAGCGGCCGCTTCGCCTTGAAGGAGCCGTGCGTGAAGTAGCGGTGGAAGCCGATGGTGATGCCGTGGCACCCCAGGAAGTACATGAAGACGAGCAGGCCGAGGTCCAGCCAGCTCACCCCCCAGCCCCAGGCCAGCGGCACCGCCGCGACCAGGGCGAGGAACGGGACGGTGATGAAGAGGAGCAGCGCGATCTGTTCGACCGAACGCTTCCGCTCGCCGCCCAGCGTCGCGGGCGGCGGCGAACCGGCCGCGCCGGTCGAGTCGGCCGAGCCGGTCGTCCGCGGAGCGTCTTGGATCACATCGGAGTCGGAGTACGCATCGGAGGTTGTCGTCATGGGCACGTCCCCTATGGGGTCGAGGGCTGGGGTGGGAGTAGTGCACGGGCACGGTTCCTGCAACGGCTGCGATACCACGTTACCTACGGTTCCGTAACCTACGGCGACGTAAGTATGGCAGTGCGGAGCTCCGGGGCAAGAGCCCGCGAGCTCTGTGCCCGAAGTGACACCTATCCTTGGACACGGTCGGACAGCGCGGTCCGCTCTGTATCTCCCCGGGTTCCCCCCGGAACCCCTCCCAGTCTTGACGTGCTTCACACTGCAAGGAGCCGCACCTGTGAGCAGTGCCGACGACCAGGGCCAGCAGGCCACAAGCACCGCCAGCGCCGAGCTGCGCGCCGACATCCGCCGCCTCGGTGACCTGCTCGGCGAGACCCTCGTACGCCAGGAGGGTCCCGAACTCCTCGAACTGGTCGAGAAGGTTCGCCGGCTGACGCGCGAGGACGGCGAGGCCGCCGCCAAGCTCCTCGGCGGCACGGAACTGGAGACCGCGGCCAAGCTGGTCCGCGCCTTCTCCACGTACTTCCATCTGGCGAACGTCACCGAGCAGGTCCACCGCGGCCGCGAGCTGCGCGCCCGGCGCGCCGCCGAGGGCGGCCTCCTCGCCCGCACCGCCGACCGCCTCAAGGACGCCGACCCCGAGCACCTGCGCCAGACCGTGCAGAACCTCAACGTGCGCCCCGTCTTCACCGCGCACCCCACCGAGGCCGCCCGCCGCTCCGTGCTCAACAAGCTCCGCCGTGTCGCCGAGCTCCTGGAGACCCCGGTCATCGAGTCCGACCGGCGCCGCCACGACACCCGACTGGCCGAGAACATCGACCTCGTCTGGCAGACCGACGAACTCCGCGTCGTCCGCCCCGAACCCGCCGACGAGGCCCGCAACGCCATCTACTACCTCGACGAGCTGCACGCCGGCGCCGTCGGGGACGTACTGGAAGACCTCACCGCCGAACTGGAGCGCGTCGGCGTCCAGCTCCCCGAAGGCACCCGCCCCCTCAGCTTCGGCACCTGGATCGGCGGCGACCGCGACGGCAACCCGAACGTGACCCCCCAGGTCACCTGGGACGTCCTGATCCTCCAGCACGAGCACGGCATCAACGACGCGCTCGACATGATCGACGAGCTGCGCGGCTTCCTCTCCAACTCCATCCGCTACACCGGCGCCACCGACGAGCTCAAGGCCTCCCTCCAGGGCGACCTGGAGCGGCTGCCCGAGATCAGCCCCCGCTACAAGCGCCTCAACGCCGAGGAGCCCTACCGCCTCAAGGCCACCTGCATCCGGCAGAAGCTGGAGAACACCAAGCAGCGCCTGGCCAAGGGCACCCCGCACGAGCCGGGCCGCGACTACCTCGGCACGAGCGAGCTCCTTGCGGACCTCACCCTCATCCAGACCTCGCTGCGCGAGCACAAGGGCGCCCTCTTCGCCGACGGCCGGATGAACCGCACCATCCGCACGCTCGCCGCCTTCGGCCTCCAGCTGGCGACGATGGACGTACGCGAGCACGCGGACGCCCACCACCACGCCCTCGGCCAGCTCTTCGACCGCCTCGGCGAGGAGTCCTGGCGGTACGCGGACATGCCCCGCGAGTACCGGCAGAAGCTGCTCGCCAAGGAGCTCAGGTCCCGGCGGCCGCTCGGTCCTTCCCCCGCACCCGTCGACGCCGCCGGCGAGAAGACCCTCGGTGTCTTCCTCACCGTCAAGAAGGCCCTCGAAGTCTTCGGGCCCGAGGTCGTCGAGTCGTACATCATCTCGATGTGCCAGGGCGCCGACGACGTCTTCGCCGCCGCCGTCCTCGCCCGCGAGGCCGGCCTCATCGACCTGCACGCCGGCTGGGCGAAGATCGGCATCGTGCCGCTCCTGGAGACCACCGACGAGCTGCGCGCCGCCGACGTCATCCTCGACGAGATGCTCGCCGACCCGTCGTACCGGCGTCTGGTCGCGCTCCGCGGTGACGTGCAGGAAGTCATGCTCGGGTACTCGGACTCGTCCAAGTTCGGCGGCATCACCACGAGTCAGTGGGAGATCCACCGCGCTCAGCGGCGCCTCCGCGACGTCGCCCACCGCTACGGCGTCCGGCTGCGCCTCTTCCACGGCCGCGGCGGCACCGTCGGCCGCGGCGGCGGCCCCTCCCACGACGCGATCCTCGCCCAGCCCTGGGGCACCCTGGAGGGCGAGATCAAGGTGACCGAGCAGGGCGAGGTCATCTCCGACAAGTACCTGGTGCCTTCGCTGGCCAGGGAGAACCTGGAGCTGACGGTCGCGGCGACGCTGCAGGCCTCCGCCCTGCACACCGCGCCCCGCCAGTCCGACGAGGCCCTCGCCCGCTGGGACGCCGCCATGGACGTCGTCTCCGACGCCGCGCACTCCGCGTACCGGCGCTTCGTCGAGGATCCCGACCTGCCGACGTACTTCCTCGCGTCGACACCCGTCGACCAGCTCGCCGACCTGCACCTCGGCTCCCGGCCGTCCCGCCGCCCCGGCTCGGGCGTCTCGCTCGACGGCCTGCGCGCCATCCCGTGGGTCTTCGGCTGGACCCAGTCCCGGCAGATCGTGCCCGGCTGGTTCGGCGTCGGCTCCGGCCTCAAGGCGCTGCGCGAGGCCGGCCTGGACACCGTCCTCGACGAGATGCACGAGCACTGGCACTTCTTCCGCAACTTCATCTCCAACGTCGAGATGACGCTCGCGAAGACGGACCTGCGGATCGCCAGGCACTACGTCGACACGCTCGTGCCGGACGAGCTCAAGCACGTCTTCGCCACGATCGAGGAGGAGCACGAGCTGACGGTGCGCGAGGTCCTGCGGATCACGGGTGGCAGCGAACTCCTCGACTCCCACCCGGCGTTGCAGCAGACCTTCGCGATCCGCGACGCGTATCTGGACCCGATCTCGTACCTTCAGGTCGCGCTGCTGAAGCGGCAGCGGGATGCGGCGGCTGCGGGGGACGAGCCTGACCCGTTGCTCGGGCGTGCGCTGCTTCTCACCGTCAACGGTGTGGCGGCGGGGCTGCGCAACACGGGCTGACGCCCCGGCTTACGTGACAGGGCCCCGCGCCACTTGGGTGGTGCGGGGCCCGCCCCTGAGCGACACCGGCTCGCCCGGCGGCGCGGCTTGCGCGTCCTCAGGAGTTGTACGTGCTCTGGGCGCGTTCCAGGCCCTCGATGACCAAGGCCTCGACCGCGTCGGCCGCGCGGTCCACGAGGTAGTCCAACTCCTTGCGCTCCGTCGAGGAGAAGTCCTTCAGGACGAAGTCCGCGACCTGCATCCGGCCCGGCGGGCGGCCGATGCCGAACCGCACCCGGTGGTAGTCGGAGCCCATCGCCTTCGTCATCGACTTCAGACCGTTGTGGCCGTTGTCGCCGCCGCCCAGCTTCAGCCGCAGCGTGCCGTAGTCGATGTCCAGCTCGTCATGGACAGCGACGACGTGCTCCGTCGGGACCTTGTAGAAGTCGCGGAGCGCCGTCACCGGACCGCCGGAGACGTTCATGTACGACATCGGCTTCACGAGGATCACCCGGCGGTTCGCGGGGCCGGGCGGACCGACGCGGCCCTCGACCACCTGCGCCTGGGCCTTCCCGGCCCGCTTGAACTTGCCGCCCATGCGGTGCGCGAGCAGGTCGGCCACCATGAAGCCCACGTTGTGCCGGTTCATGGCGTACTCGGGGCCCGGATTGCCGAGGCCCGCGATCAGCCAGGGGGCGCTGGCGTCGGTCGTCACGTGCATGTCTCCTTCATACGCGGTCCTGCGCGCATCTCTGACCTCATACGCGGCAGCCGCCGCCCCCCGAGGGGTGCGGCGGCTGCCGTGCCGGATGTGCGTCGCGAGGCTCAGGCCTCGGCGGCCGCGTCGCCCTCGGCACCCTCGGCCGGGGCCTCCTCGGCCTGCGCGGAGAGGATCTGCAGGACGACGGTGTCGTCCTCGACCGCCAGCGTGGAGCCGGCGGGCAGCGGGATGTCCTTGGCGAGGACCGCGTCGCCGGCGTCCAGACCCGCGATGGAGACGGTGACCGACTCCGGGATGTGGGTGGCCTCGGCCTCGACCGGCAGGGTGTTCAGGACGTGCTCAAGCAGGTTGTTGCCCGGCGCCAGGTCGCCCTCGGTGTGGACGGGGATCTCGACGGTGACCTTCTCGCCGCGCTTCACGATGAGCAGGTCGACGTGCTCAAGGATGCCGATGCGCAGGGCGTCACGCTGGACGGCCTTCGGGATCACGAGCTCGCTGCGACCGTCGATGTCCAGGTTGATCAGGACGTTCGAGGTCTTCAGCGCCATCAGGGTGTCGTGGTGCGGAAGGGCGATGTGGACCGGGTCCATGCCGTGGCCGTAGACGACGGCGGGCAGCTTGTCGGCGCGACGCAGACGACGGGCCGCACCCTTGCCGAACTCGGTACGGGTCTCGGCGGTGATCTTCACCTCGGACATGTGCACTCCTCGTATATGCAGTGACGGAAAAGAGTCGGTCACCCGGCCACGAACGGCCTGCTACGAAGAGCGCGTCGATAACGGACAGCCACACAGAAAAGTGCGGCCTCCCTCGCCGAGCAACTTCAGCAGTCTACTCGGCGACGGAGGCCGCACCAAAAGGATCTTCCGAGCCCCCCGGTGGACGGGGCGACGGGGCGGGTCCTACTGCTCGTCGAAGAGGCTCGTCACCGAACCGTCCTCGAAGACCTCACGCACCGCGTTCGCGATCGTCGGCGCGATGGAGAGCACCGTGATCTTGTCGAGCTCCAGCTCGCTCGGCGTGGGCAGCGTGTCCGTGAAGACGAACTCGCTGACCTTCGAGTTCTTCAGGCGGTCCGCGGCGGGGCCCGAGAGCACACCGTGCGTGGCCGTCACGATGACGTCCTCCGCACCGTGCGCGAACAGCGCGTCCGCGGCGGCGCAGATCGTGCCGCCCGTGTCGATCATGTCGTCGACCAGGACGCAGACGCGGCCCTTCACCTCACCGACGACCTCGTGCACGGTGACCTGGTTGGCGACGTCCTTGTCACGGCGCTTGTGCACGATCGCGAGGGGCGCGCCGAGGCGGTCGCACCAGCGGTCGGCCACGCGCACACGGCCGGCGTCGGGGGAGACCACCGTCAGCTTCGAACGGTCGACCTTCGCGCCCACGTAGTCCGCGAGGATCGGCAGCGCGAACAGGTGGTCGACCGGACCGTCGAAGAAGCCCTGGATCTGGTCCGTGTGCAGGTCGACCGTGAGGATGCGGTCGGCACCCGCGGTCTTCATGAGGTCCGCGATGAGACGCGCCGAGATCGGTTCACGCCCACGGTGCTTCTTGTCCTGCCGCGCGTAACCGTAGAACGGCACGATGACCGTGATGGAGCGGGCCGACGCGCGCTTCAGCGCGTCGATCATGATCAGCTGCTCCATGATCCACTTGTTGATCGGAGCGGTGTGGCTCTGGATCAGGAAGCAGTCGGCGCCGCGCGCCGACTCCTGATAGCGGACGTAGATCTCACCGTTGGCGAAATCGAAGGCCTTCGTCGGCACGATGCCGACACCCAGCTTGTGTGCGACCTCCTCGGCCAACTCGGGGTGGGCGCGGCCGGAGAAGAGCATCAACTTCTTCTCGCCGGTCGTCTTGATCCCGGTCACAGCACTGTCTCCTCAGAGAGTTCTTCCCGCTGCCGTACTCACGCGTCCCGGTGCGTCGAGTCGGCCGAATGTGCACTATCACGGTACGCCGTGTCAGACGCACCTGTTTCCGGTCAGCTTTCGCCGGCCGGCTCCCGGGACGCCGCCTCCGCCGCCTTCGCGGCCGCGCTCCCCGGACGCTTACGGGCCACCCAGCCCTCGATATTCCGCTGCTGGCCCCGGGCGACGGCCAGCGAACCGGCCGGCACATCCTTCGTGATCACGGACCCCGCGGCGGTGTACGCGCCGTCCCCGACCGTGACAGGAGCCACAAACATGTTGTCCGAACCCGTACGGCAGTGGGACCCCACCGTCGTGTGGTGCTTCGCCTCGCCGTCGTAGTTCACGAAGACGCTCGCGGCACCGATGTTGGAGTACTCGCCGATGGTCGCGTCCCCCACGTACGACAGGTGGGGCACCTTCGCGCCCTCACCGATCGTCGCGTTCTTCATCTCCACATACGTACCCGCCTTGGACTTGGTCCCAAGCCGGGTGCCGGGCCGCAGATACGCGAACGGGCCGACGCTCGCCCGCTCACCGATCTCGGCGCGGTCCGCCACGCTGTTGTCGACGCGGGCGCCCGCGCCCACCGTGGTGTCCTTCAGCCGCGTGTTGGGCCCCACCTCGGCGCCCTTGCCCACGTGCGTGACGCCCTGCAGCTGCGTCCCCGGGTGCACGACGGCGTCCCGCTCGAAGGTGACCGTGGCGTCCACCCACGTCGACGCGGGGTCGATGACGGTGACGCCGGCCAGCATCGCCTCCGTCAGCAGCCGGTCGTTGAACGTGCGGCGCGCCTGGGCCAGTTGCACGCGGTTGTTGATGCCCGCGATCTCCTCGTGGTCGTCCGCCACGGCCGCGCCCACGCGGTGCCCGGCCTCGCGCAGGATGCCGAGGACGTCCGTCAGGTACTCCTCGCCCTGACTGTTGTCCGTGCGCACCTTGCCGAGCGCCTCGGCGAGGAGCCGGCCGTCGAAGGCGAAGACGCCGGAGTTGATCTCGCGGATCGCGTGCTGGGACTCGGTGGCGTCCTTGTGCTCCACGATCGCCGTGACGGCGCCGTTCGCGGCGTCGCGCACGATGCGGCCGTAACCGGTCGCGTCCGGCACCTCGGCGGTCAGCACGGTCACGGCGTTGCCGTCGTCGCTGTGGACGGCGGCGAGCTTGCGCAGCGTCGCACCCGTCAGGAGCGGGGTGTCGCCGCAGACCACCACGACGGTGCCGTCGACGGGGCCGCCCAGCTCCTCCAGGGCGATGCGGACGGCGTGCCCCGTGCCGTTCTGCTCGGCCTGATAGGCGGTACGGACCTGCGGCGCGACGGCGCCCAGGTGCTCCCTGACCTGCTCGCTCTGGAAACCGACGACGGTGACGAGCTGCTCGGGCGAGAGCGCGGAGGCGGCGTGGAGCACGTGCCCGATGAGGGAACGTCCACAGATCTCGTGCAGGACCTTGGGGAGGTCCGACTTCATACGGGTGCCCTCACCCGCTGCGAGGACGACGACGGCTGCCGGGCAGGTTGCGCTCACGGGGGATGCCCTTCGGCTTCGGATGGGTTGGGGTTCCTCTGGGGGAGGACATCCGCAGGATACCGGGGCGTTGGGGGGCGGAAATGAGGGCGGGTCCCGACGGTGTGGTCGGGACCCGAACTGAGGCCTCGTGCGCTCTGGCTCCCCCGCAAGGATTCGAACCTTGTCCTACCAGATCCAAAATCTGGTGTGCTGCCAGTTACACCACGGGGGATGGCGCCTCAGACCTTACCTGAGCCGAGTGTCGGCGTCGGCGGTAATGCCCTTCCACCAGCCTTCGATGCGACGGTACAAGTCGGCCCCTTGCCGGATGCGAATGACCAGACAACCCCGGTAGTCCTCGCCGACGTTTTTGCGGACCGTCTTGGGGTTGTGCCGCTTCAGGGTCGCCCTCTGGAAGACGGAAGCATCGACGTGGACGAGGTCGGCCCAGAACTGTTCGGCAGCCGGTACGTCGGCGGTCTCGTGGATCAGGACGCGGTACTGGAGGCGTTCAGGGGCGATGCCGAGGAGGTCGAGCCAGGCCAGGTAGACGCGGATCACGCTGGGGTCGCTGTTCACGAAGATCACGCTCTCGCGCCGGGCGTACGGCTTGCTCTTCTGTCCTTCGGCCCAGTAGAGCGCGACTCCGGCGGTGAACAGTTCCCGATCAGTCATCCTGCCCACTTCTCTGTGCGCCGCGCGTTTGGTCTCCTTGCGTTCCTCATCCTGCGCGCTGCGCAGCCTGGCGAGCCCTTCCCGCATGAGGGCCTGATGCTCTTCCGGTGTGTAACGCGGCACCGGTCGGGGCAGATCCCGTACCCACAACGAGATCGAACTCTTCGAGCACCCGAGCTCCACTTGGATCTGGTCGTACGTCCAGCCCTGCACCCGGAGCTCCCGCGCTCGCTCCCGGAGGCCGTCCTTCGCGTTGGGCCGTTTCGTCCAGGTGGGCGGCGGCTCGCCCTGGACCAGCCGGTTCAGGATGTCGTTGTTGAAGACCTTCAACTCGTCGCGGATCTGCCGCAGACTCAGCCCGGCCCGCCGCAGGGCGACCGCCCTCTCCCGCAGTCCCTCGAAGTCCCCGTACTTGCCCATGCCGCCCTGGGAGGGCGTGATCTCCGTCATGGGGCGACCGTCGTGGCGGAATGGGATCTTCCGGGGCGGAACCGTAAAGGGTTCAACAGTTCGAGGGATACCGGCAGGTTTCGCTTTCGGTCGAACGGGGCGTGTGCTGGATCACCGAGCGGGAAACTCACCGGAAAACCGGGGCGGAACGCCCGTACGCTGGAAGGCATGACCACGACGGGGGACGACCGCACCACGGCCATGACCGGGCCGTGGTGGTGGGAGCGGTGGCGCGGGGCCGCGCTGGACGCGGGGCTCGGGGTGCTGTCCGCGGCGGAGTGCGGGGCGGAGGGAGTCGCCTTCGCGCGGGACGCGGGGCTGCCCGTGCCGGTGGGGATCGCCTTCGGTGTGCTCGCGGGTGCCGCGCTGCTGATCCGGCGGCGCTGGCCCGTCGCCGTCGTGCTGATATCGATCGCGATCACGCCCGCGCAGATGGGCGTCCTGCTGACGGTCGTCGGCCTCTACACCCTGGCCGCCTCCGAGCTGCCGCGCCGCATCACGGGCGCCCTCGCCGGCATGTCGATGGCGGGCACGCTGATCGTCGCGCTGGTGCGGGCCAACCAGGACATGGCGGAGGGCAGCCCGTCGATCGGGAGCGAGTTCATCCCGTTCTTCGCGGTGACCGCCGCGATAGGGGTGACCGCGCCGCCGGTGCTGCTCGGTCTGTACGTCGGCGCGCGGCGCCGTCTGGTGGAGGGCATGCGGGAGCGGGCCGACAGTCTGGAGCGGGAGCTTCAGCTGCTCGCCGAGCGGGCCGAGGAGCGGGCCGAGTGGGCGCGGAACGAGGAGCGGACCCGGATCGCCCGTGAGATGCACGACGTGGTCGCGCACCGGGTGAGCCTGATGGTGGTGCACGCGGCGGCACTCCAGGCGGTGGCCCGCAAGGACCCGGAGAAGGCCGTGCGGAACGCGGCGCTCGTGGGCGACATGGGCCGGCAGGCGCTGACGGAGCTGCGGCAGATGCTGGGTGTGCTGCGGACCGGCGACGGCACGAAGAGCGCCAAGCCCGTCGAGCCGCTGCCGCTGGCCGCGGTGGGGTTCGCGGCGGCCGCGGCGGCGTCGCGCGCGGTCGACGAGGACGGCCCGTGTCTCGCGGAGCTGGACGAGCTGGTGGGGCAGTCGCGGGCCGCGGGCATGGCGGTGGACCTGTCGGTGCACGGCGAGCCGCGTGACTGCTCGGCCGACGTGGAGCAGACCGCCTACCGGGTGGTGCAGGAGGCGTTGACGAACGTCCACAAGCACGCGGCGGGCGCGAAGACGTATGTGCGGCTCGCGTACCGGGGCGCGGAGATCGCGATGCAGGTGGAGAACGAGCCGCCGCCGGAGCCCGACGGGACGGCGGACGCCCGCCTGCCGAGCGGCGGCAACGGACTGGTGGGAATGAAGGAGCGGGTCACGGGCCTGGGCGGGGTCTTCGTGTCGGGCCCGACGGACGGCGGTGGCTTCCGCGTCTCGGCGGTGCTCCCGGCGGCGGCCGCGGTCGCCGGGTAGCGGGGTAGCGGCGGCGCCGCCGGGTGGGTTCTAGAAGGTTGCGTTCGCCGAGAGGCGGGTGGGCTGGGCGCCGGTGATGAGGGTGGCGAGGGCCTGGTCGATGTGGGCGCCGAGGAACCAGTCGCCGCTGTGGTCGAGGCTGTAGACGCGGCCCTCGACGTCGATCGCCAGGAGCGCCTGGTTCTCCGGCTCTTCGCCGATGGGGCATACCTCGGTGCCGAGGGCGCGGCCGAGGTCGCCGAGGGTGCGGGCGAGGTGCAGGCCGTACATGGGGTCGAGGTGCACCGTGGCGGGGGCTATCTGACGGCCGGGCCCCTGCGGCGTGATGTGCAGGCCGCCGAATTCGGCCCACGCCTCGACGGCTGCGGGGAAGACGGTGTGCCGGTGGCCCGCGGGTGAGGTGTGGCGGCGCAGGGCGTCGGCCCAGATCTCTGCCTGCTTTATGTCCCAGTGGCCGGGGCGCCAGCCGGCCGCGCGGAGGGCGGCGTCGACGGGGACGGGGAAGCGGGTGCTGCCGCCGGCGGCGGGTGAGGTGGCCGTGGCGGGGTGTTCGGGGTGCATCGGGTGGCCCTCGTTCGGTCGTGGGGGCGGTGGTGCGGGCGGTCGTGGGGGGTGGTCGGCCGGGCGGCGGTCAGGCCTCGCTCGTCGTGGGGTCGACGACCCGGACGCCGAAGTGCGCGGTGAGGGCGGTGCAGGAGCGGCAGGGCTGGGCGAAGGCGCCGTGCAGCGGGTCGCCGTCCTCACGGATGCGGCGGGTGGTGAGCTTGGCGTGTTTGAGGGCCTTGCGGGCCTCGCCGTTGGTCATGGGTTTGCGCGAGGCGCGTTTGGAGCGGCTCGCGTCGGCCGCCGTGAGGTGGCGGGAGATCAGGATGGCCTCGGCGCAGCGGCCGGTGAAGCGTTCGCGCTGGCCGCTGGTGAGGGCGTCGAGGAAGTCCTGGACGAGCGGGTGGAGCGTGGGCGGCTCGTCGCCGCGGCGCGCGGTGCAGGTGAGGGTGGTCTGGCCGCGTACGGAGAGGGCGGCGGCGACGGTGGGCAGGATGCCGTCGCGGCGCTGGCGCAGGATGGGCGCGTGGGCGGCGGTGGCGCTCCAGCCGACGCGGGGGTCTCCTCCCGCACGCGGGTCTCCTCCCGCACGCAGATCTCCCGCGCGGGGGCCTCCTGCGCGTGCGGCACCCGTGCCGGGGTCTCCTGCGCGTGCGGCACCCGTGCGGGGGTTTCCTGCGCGTGGGGCACCCGTGCCGGGGTCTCCTGCGCGGAGGTCAGCTGCCGGTGCGGCACCTGCGCGTGAGTCAGCTGCGCCGAGGTTTCCTGCGCGTGCGGCACCTGCCTGTGAATCACTTGCGCGGAGGCCACCTGCCCGTGCGGCACCCGCGCGTGAGTCAGCTGCGCCGAGGTTTCCCGCGCGTGCGGCACCTGCGCGGAGGTCACCTGCGCCTGCGGCGGCGCCTGCCCGTGGGTTGCCTGTGGACGGGCCGTTCGCCGGGGCGTGACCCCGTGCGGTGCTGCCGTTCGTCGTGGTGCCTGCCGTCGTGGTGCCCGCCGTCGTGGACAGCGTGTGGCCGGACATGCCGCTCTGTGCCGTCTGCATCGTGCTCTTCCCTCCCCCTGCTCGCGGCGGTCACCGCGTGTGCCACGCCCCCGCGTTGCGGGGGACAGCCTGCCAAATGGGGCGGGTGGTGCGGAAGCTGGGGCACCGCGACACGCCTGGCTTTCCGTCGGGACTCGTCGCACGGTGACCGTCCGGTGGCTGCTGGTCATGGAACCGGAGGCCCGGTGACCGGTGCCGTTCTTGCGCATAGGCTGTGTCGACATCGCAGGACCAGAACCAGAACCTTCCACAGTGCCGCAGGGGGCAACCGCCATGACGACAGGTCGGCTGGGGCAGCAGTCCGCGCCGCCGAACGCGGCCTACGCCGGGCAGGTCGTGCACTTCCCGGACCCGGTCCGCGCCGCCCGCCACCCCAGAGGAGTGCGGGTGGACGAGCACGGGTTCCCGGACTTCTCGTCGTACGCGCGTGCCGCCGCGGAGATCGCCGAACCCCCCGAGGGATTCGGTGTCGACGAACTGCGGCTGACGGACTACGTGTCGGCGAACGCGGCGATGGCGGCGGCGGGCCACGAACTGTGGGACACGATCCCCGCGGTGGCGACCCCGCACGGCTGGACCTGGCACCACGCGCCGCACAGCCGCCGTCTGGAGCTGGTCCCCGTCGAGGTGAAGGCGCTGCTGCGGCATCACGGCGGGATCGCGACGACGGCCGTGGACCAGGAGAAGAGGGGCACGCGCCCGCTGCAGGAGACGCGGCCCGTGCACTTCGGCCTGCCGAAGGCCTCGGTCGCCGTGACCGAGGCGCAGGTGCAGAGCGTCGAGGAGGACCTGGGCTACCGGCTGCCGGGCGCCTACCGCTCCTTCCTGAAGGCGGCGGGCGGCTGCGCGCCGGTCGGCGCGGCGCTCGACGCCGAGCTCGGACTCCTCGTCGACCAGCCGTTCTTCACGGTGCGGGACGAGGCCGCGGTCAACGACCTGGTGTACGTCAACAAGTGTCTGCGCGACCACCTGACCAAGGACTACCTGGGCGTCGGGTTCGTGCAGGGCGGTCTGCTCGCCGTGAAGGTCAAGGGTGACCGGATCGGTTCGGTGTGGTTCTGCGCGTACGACGACGCGCGGGACGTCTCGGAGGCGGCCGGGTGGCCACCGGCCGAGCGCGTGCGGCGGCTGCTGCTGCCGTGCGGCGACGACTTCGACGTATTCCTGTCCCGGCTCGCGGGCAACCCGCCGGAGCTGGAGACCGTGGCGAACCTGATGGTGGACGGCGGCTTCGCGCACGCCGTCTCCGTGCCGGGTGGGGAGTGACGCGACAATGGTGACTTTCGCGCAGGCGCAGGAGCGCGCCGAGGAGTGGATCAACGGGGACGTACCGGGCTATCAGCACCGTGAGGTGCGGGTCCGGGAGTTCGACCTCGGGTTCGTGGTGTGGGCCGAGGACCGGGAGAACGGCCCGGTGTCCGACGGCGGCGGGCAGCGGCTCGTCATCGCACGGGACAGCGGCGACGCGACGCTCTGGCCCGGGCTGCCGGTGGGCGAGGTGATCCGCCGGTACGAGGAGGAGTACGGCCTGCCGGACGCGGCGCCGCAGGACGCGGTGCCCGCGCCCCCGGAGCGGGTCGACCTGAACCAGACGTCGTTCCTGCTGACGCCTCCGGAGTGGCTCCAGGAGGCGGCGGACAAGATGGGCATCCCGGACCGGCGTACGGGGTCGGGGAGTTCGGCTTCCGGGCAGGCCGAGGAGGCGGGGGAGTCCGGGCAGTCCGGGCAGTTCGAAGGGTCCCGAGGGTCCGCCGACTCCGGTGAGCCCGGTGGGTCCGTAGCGGCTGAGGAGCTTCCGGTTTCCGGGTTCCCCGAGACGCGGGGTGCGCCCGCCGCTCCGGGGGGCGGTACGCCGTGGCCCGCGGCCGCCGCCTCCGACGAGGACGACGAGTCCGAGCGCGACGACAGCCTGCCCGCCACGTCGCCGGGCGTGCCCGCGGGGGCGACTCCGTGGGCCGGTACGGACACCAACTCCGACGCAGGCGAGGACCATTCGGTGCCGCTGCCCGCGACGGTGTTCGCGCCGCCGCTGACGGGCCTGGACGAGAACGACACTCCGCCGGGTGTCGCACCGGAGGCCAAGACGGCCCTGATGCACGGGGGCAGCCACCTTCCGCCGACGGCGATCGCACCGGCCCTGGACGCGCCGGTGGCGCAGGGTGGTCCTGCGGGTCCGGGTGCGTCGGCTCCCGGCGCTCCGGGCGCTTCGGTGCCGGGTGGCCCTGCGGGTCCGGTCGCTTCGGCTTCGAGTGGCCCTGCGGGTCCGGGTGCTCCGGCCCCCGGCGCTCAGGCCGCTTCAGCTCCGGGTGATTTCGCAGCTCCGGGAGTTCCGGCACTCGGTGCTCCTGCTTCGGCGCCGGGTGCGCAGGGCGCTCCGGCTGTTGGTGCTGACGCGGCTGCGGCTCCGGGTGCTCCGGCGCCGGGTGCTCCGGACGCTTCGGCGCCGGGGGCTCCCACCGCTCCTGCTCCGGGTGCCCCGGCCCCTGGTACTCCCGCCGCCCCCACTCCGGGTGGTCCGGCGCCTGCCGGGCCGCCGCCCGCCCCGCCCCAGCCGCCCGCCGGTCCGCCGACGCCTCCGCCGCCGAGCGCCCCCGAGGCGTCCGGCGCCTCCGCGTACGGGTACCCGCAGGCGCCCGGCGCCCCGGGTGCAGGGAACATCGCGGACGCCGCCACCGGCAAGGCGGAGGGGCCGCCGCACGGCTCCCGACCCGGCGGGGCGAGTACGCCGCCGCCTCCCGCCCCGCCGGGTGCGCCCGGCGCGCCCGCGGGGAGTACGCCGCCGCCCTCGGGGCCCGGCGCCCCCGGCACGCCCGCCGGTGGTTACGTCCCGACGCAACTCGTGTCCTCGCTCGGCCCGGACGGCTCTCAGCCACCGGCCGCTCCCGCCGCCCCCGGTACGCCTCCCGGCACGCCTCCGGGTGGGGTCCACCACGCGGCGACGATGCTGGCCGACCCGAGCATGGGCGGTCCCGGCGGGGTGAAACCGCCGGCTCCCCCCGGCGCTCCGGGTGCCCCGGGCGCCCCCCAGCCGCCCGGCCCCCCTGGTGCTCCCGGTGCTCCCGGCACGCCCCCGGGCGGAGTGCACCACGCGGCGACGATGCTGGCCGACCCGAGCATGGGCGGTCCCGGCGGGGTGAAACCGCCGGCTCCCCCCGGTGCTCCGGGTGCCCCTGGCGCCCCCCAGCCGCCCGGCCCCCCTGGTGCTCCCGGTGCTCCCGGCACGCCCCCGGGCGGAGTGCATCACGCGGCGACGATGCTGGCCGACCCGAGCATGGGCGGCCCGGGCGGGCTCAAGCCGCCCGCTCCCCCCGGCGCCCCGGGTGCCCCGGGCGCCCCACAGCCTCCGGGTCCCCCCGGCCCGCCCGGCGCCCCCGGCGCTCCCGCAGGACCCGGCACCCCGCCGCCCCCCGGCGGCGGTGTCCACCACGCCGCGACGATGCTGGCCGGTCCCGCGGTCGGCGGCCCGGGTGCGCCCGGCATGCCTCCGCCGCCCGCGCCGGGCCACCCCGGCCCCGGCGCTCCGGGCCTGCACGGCGCCCCCGGCATGCCGGGCGGACCGGGTGCTCCCGGCATGCCGGGTGGCCAGCCGTACGGCTACCCGCAGCAGCCCACCGGTCAGCCGACCGTCGGCCCCGGCTACCAGGCCGTGCTGCGGTACCGCGCGGCCGACGGCTCCGAGCAGCAGCTCATCCGCCGTTCGGCGCCCGGCACCCCGCACCCGGAGTGGCAGATCCTGCACGAGCTGCGCGGCATGAACGTGCCGCCGCAGCAGGTGCTCGAACTCCACACCGAGCTGGAGTCGTGCGAGCTGCCGGGTGCGTACTGCGCCCGCATGATCCGCGAGACGTGGCCGCAGGCGCGGATCACGTCGATCGCCCCGTACGGCAGGGACCACGCGTCCCGTCGCCAGGGCATGCAGCAGCTCCTCGCGCACCAGGGCGAGTTGCACCAGGTCGCGGACGGGCCCGCCAGGCCGGCGCCGGTGCGCGCGCCGCTGCAGCAGGTGCCGCCCGCCCCGCCGATCCCGCCGGAGGGTGTCGCGCAGGAGCTGGCCGCGGCGTTCGGTCCCGGCATCTTCCGGTTCGACCAGCGGGCGGTGTCGCGGCAGGGTGTGCCGGACATCGTGGCGCACACCCTCGTGGTGGCGGGTCTGCCCGTCGACTTCGGGCCGTTCTTCTGGGCGCAGGCCCAGCCGGGGCGCCCGGTGCCGACGCTGGCGGAGCTGGCGCAGGAGCGGGGTGTGCAGCCGGCGTCCGACGCGGGTTCGTACCTGGTGATGGGCAGTGACTTCGGGCGCGCGCTGTGCGTGCAGTACGGCACGGCGAACATCGTGGCGGTGCCGGTGGAGGCCGGTCCCGGCGGTGCGCCCGTGCCGCCGCAGTTCGTGAACACGGGGCTGCCGGAGTTCGCGCGCTGCATGGCGTTGCTCGGCCGGA
Source organism: Streptomyces sp. NPDC050732 (assembly GCF_040654255.1). Lineage (NCBI taxonomy): Bacteria > Bacillati > Actinomycetota > Actinomycetes > Kitasatosporales > Streptomycetaceae > Streptomyces > Streptomyces sp. NPDC050732. Next base: position 41,997 of record NZ_JBFAHP010000042.1, on the reverse strand, counting down.
TGTGGCGGCTGCGCTTCGGGCTCAACCAGGAGCAGGCGGGCCGTTGGACCGTCGACTTCCAGAACCAGCTGGCCGCGCTCGACGGGGCGGCGCTCGCGTCGCCGGAGAGCTGGTGGTCGGTGCTGCTTGAGCAGATGTGGGACGGCCTGCTGTAGCCCTCCGCCGTGCGAGGCGCCCGCTCCGGAGTCCGGGGCGGGCGCCTCGTCCATTCGGGGCGTGGGCGGCGGGAATGTCGCCCCGATTCCGACTTCTGGCGCCATTTGCCGCATCCTTGACCGGGTGGGGTGGGCGTACGTCGGAGAGGTGGTCCAAGGATGAGCAGCAGCGGTGCAGCGTCGTCGCCGCACGGCTTCGTCACGGTGCGGGGGCGCGGCTACCGTCCCGAGCAGGTGGAGGCGTACGCCGCCGGTCTGTCGCGGGCGCGGGACGAGGCGTGGGAGCGGGCCGCCCGGCTGACCGTCCTCGCCAAGGACATGGAGGTGGAGGCCGAGCACCTGCGGGACGTGGTGTCGCGGCTCGCCCCTCAGACGTACGAGACGCTGGGCGAGCGCGCCCGGCAGATCCTGGCCCTCGCCGAGACGGAGGCCGCCGCCCTGCGCGAGGCCGCGGAGACCGAGGCGCAGCACCTGCGCGAGACGGCCGAGGCGGAGGCGCGGGAGGCGCGGGAGGCCGCGCGCGAGCACGCCGAGAAGGTGGGCGCCGAGACGGACGAGCGGGTGCGGCAGCGGCTCCTCGCGGACCGGGCGACGGCCGACGAGGCCCGGATCTCCGCACGGCGGGACGTGAAGGCGTGGCGCGGCGAGGCGCTGGCCGCGCTGCGGGAGATGCGGCAGCGGTGCGAGGCGCTCTTCGCCGAGCAGGAGAAGGAGCAGGGCGAGCGGTGGGAGGCCGCCGAGCGGGAGATCGCGGAGCGGGAGGCGGCGGCGGACGCGCGGGACGCGGAGCGGGTGGCCGCCGCGGAGGCCCGGCTCTCGGCGGCCAAGCGGGCGTTCGCCGAGGCGGAGGAGGCCGCGCGGCACCGGCAGGAGGACGCGGAGGCGCACGGCGCAGAACTGGTCGCGGAGGCCGTCCTGGTCGAGGAGCGGCTCGCGCGTGACACGGAGCGGGTGCTGCGCGAGCACGGCGAGCAGTGGGACGAGGTGCGGGCGCACATGGACCACGTGCGCAGCAGCCTGGCGGCGCTGACGGGCCGGGCACCGGCGGAGGAGACACCTTAGGACCGCCGGCGCCGGAGGGCCCCTGGGGCAGGGCCCCGGGGAGGCCGGGCCCGCTCCGCTGTCGCGCTGTGCAGCGGTCAGTCGGGCTGTTGTGTGGGGGACAACTGCTCCTGCTGTGGGGCGAGTTGGGCGTCCTGGAGTACGGGGAAGCGGCGCGGTGCCAGGAAGAGCAGGACGAGCAGGGCGAGTACGGCGGCGCAGCCCGCGCCGAGGTACACCGCGTCGACGGCGGAGTCGACGGCCCTCCGCAGCGGTTCGGGGTCGGCCACCGAGCCGGGGTCGTCCAGGATGCGTGCCACGGAGTCGAGTGAGCCGGCGCCGTCGAGGCGTGCGCTCAGTACTCCGTTGGCGATCGCGCCGAAGAGGGCCGCGCCGAGTGTCTGCCCGATCTGGCGGCAGAACAGGACGGACGCGGTGGCCGTGCCGCGCTCGGCCCAGCCGACGGTGGACTGGACGCCGACGATCAGGGGGAGTTGGAAGAGGCCGAGGGCGGCGCCGAGGAGCAGCATGAGCAGGGCGGGCTGCCAGGCGCCCCCGGGGTAGGGCAGCAGCGGGAAGGTGAAGAGGATCAGGGCGGCCGCGGAGATGCCGGTGATCGCGGTGTTGCGGAAGCCGATCCTGCGGTACACGTGCTGGCTGAGGGCGGCGGAGACCGGCCAGCTCAGCGTCATCACGGAGAGCACGAAGCCGGCGGCGACGGGGGCGAGTCCGAGCACGGACTGGGCGTACGTGGGGAGGAAGACGGTCGGGGCGACCATCAGGAGGCCGAGCGCGCCGAGGGCGAGGTTGACGGCGGCGATGGTGCGCCTGCGCCAGACCCAGCCGGGGATGATCGGCTCCTCGGCCCGGCGTTCGACGAGGACGACGACGCCGATCAGGGCGAGGCCGGCGGCGAAGAGGGCGAGGGAGGGCGCCGACAGCCACTCCCAGGCGACCCCGCCCTGCACGAGCGCGGTCAGGAGCGTGCCCCCGCAGGCGAAGACGGCGAGCGCCCCGGGCCAGTCGACGCGGCCGCGCGGCACGCTCTCCCGCGCGGGTTCGTGGAGGTGGCGCACGATCAGCCAGAGCGCGACCGCGCCGATGGGCAGGTTGATCAGGAAGATCCAGCGCCAGTCCGTGTACGCGGTGATGAGGCCGCCGAGCGCGGGTCCGGCGACGGCGGAGGTGGCCCACACGGTGGACAACTTCGCCTGGATCTTGGGGCGTTCCTTGAGCGGGTAGAGGTCGGCGGCGAGGGTCTGCACGGTGCCCTGGACGGCGCCGCCGCCGAGGCCCTGGACGACGCGGAAGGCGATGAGCGACTCCATGTTCCAGGCGAGCGCGCAGAGCCCGGAGCCGAGGAGGAACAACACGCAGCCCGCGATGAGGACGGGCTTGCGGCCGAACGTGTCGGAGAGCTTGCCGTAGACGGGCAGGGTCACCGTGGCCGCGAGGAGGTAGCCGGAGAAGAGCCAGGAGAAGATCGAGAAGCCGCCGAGCGTGCCCACGATCTGCGGGACGGCGGTCGACACGATGGTGGAGTCGACGGCGGCCAGCGCCATGGCGAGCATGAGCGCGGCGACGACCGCGCTCCTGCCCGGTATCGCTTCCTGGGTGCCCACGGAACTTCCTTCCCCCTGCACGCGGTTGCTGCGGGCCACTTTCTCACCCGGGGGAGGGCGAGGGCAGGGTGGCGGCGACCCTGAGACGATCTCCGCCGGTGGGTGGAGATCCCCTAGGGGAACCTCCGTACAACGGACCGGGGAGTGTTCGTCCCGCTGGAGGATGAGCGGGCCCCGGCCGGTCCTTAGATTGGCTTTACGGCGCACCGCACCGGCGGGGGTGGGGTTTTCCCCCGGAAAAGACTGCGCTGAGCACCAGCGCGCCGGACCCCTCCGCGACACCAGACTTGTTCGCACGGCGAACGCGCCCGACCCACCGCATGACCGACATAGGAGACGTACCGTGACAACGGCTGTGACCACACCCAGGCACGGGGGCACTGGAGGGCGTACGGCCGTGGCGGCACGGGCGCGCCAGGTCGTGAAGGCGTACGGCAGCGGGGAGACCCGCGTCGTCGCGCTCGACCGCATCGACGTGGACATCGCCCGCGGGCAGTTCACCGCGATCATGGGCCCCTCGGGCTCCGGCAAGTCCACCCTCATGCACTGCCTCGCGGGCCTCGACACGGTCAGCGAAGGACAGATCTATCTGGACGAGACCGAGATCACCGGCCTCAAGGACAAGAAGCTCACGCGGCTGCGCCGGGACCGCATCGGCTTCATCTTCCAGGCGTTCAACCTTCTCCCGACGCTGAACGCCATCGAGAACATCACGCTCCCGATGGACATAGCGGGCCGCAAGCCCGACCGGGCCTGGCTCGACCAGGTCGTGGAGACCGTGGGCCTCGCCGGGCGCCTCAAGCACCGCCCGACCGAGCTCTCCGGCGGCCAGCAGCAGCGCGTCGCCGTGGCCCGCGCCCTCGCCTCCCGGCCGGAGATCATCTTCGGCGACGAGCCGACCGGAAACCTCGACTCGCGCGCCGGCGCGGAGGTCCTCGGCTTCCTGCGCCGCTCGGTGACCGACCTCGGCCAGACCATCGTCATGGTCACGCACGACCCGGTCGCCGCCTCGTACGCGGACCGGGTCCTGTACCTCGCCGACGGCCGGATCGTCGACGAGATGCACCACCCCACCGCCGACCAGGTCCTCGACCGCATGAAGTCCTTCGACGCCCGGGGGCGCACCTCATGACCGTCCTCAAGACCTCGATGCGCAACTTCTTCGCGCACAAGGGACGCATGGCGCTCTCCGCGGTGGCCGTCGTCCTGTCGGTGGCGTTCGTCTGCGGCACGCTCGTCTTCTCCGACACCATGAGCACCACCTTCGACAAGCTCTTCGCCGCCACCTCCGCCGACGTCACCGTCACCCCCAAGTCCGCGAAGGACGCGGGCGAGACACCGCGCAGCGGCAGGCCCGAGTCGCTGCCCGCCTCCGTCGTCAGGGAGGCCGGGAAGGTCGCGGGTGTGAAGTCCGCCGAAGGCGCCGTCAGCAGCCAGAGCGTGACCGTCGTCGACGACAAGAACGAGAACATGGGGCCGACCAGCGGCGGCCCGACCATCGCGGGCAACTGGACGCGCAACGACCTGCGTTCGATGGACATCACCTCCGGCCACGCCCCGCGCGGCCCCACCGAGGTGATGGTCGACGCCGACACCGCGGACAAGCACGACCTCAAGATCGGTGACGAGCTGCGCACCATCGCCGCCACCGGCGACCACACCGCGAAGATCTCCGGCATCGCCACCTTCAAGGTGACCAACCCCGGCGCCGCGATCTTCTACTTCGACACCGCCACCTCCCAGCGCGAACTCCTCGGCGCCACCGGCCGGTTCACCCACGTCAACCTCACCGCCGACGCGGGCGTCAGCGACACCGCGCTGAAGGCGAAGGTCGCGACCGCCCTGGACAGGGCCGCGTACGACATCAGGACGCAGAAGGAGACCGCGGACGAGAACCGCAAGGACGTCGGCAGCTTCCTCGACGTCATGAAGTACGCGATGCTCGGCTTCGCCGGAATCGCCTTCCTCGTCGGCATCTTCCTCATCATCAACACCTTCTCGATGCTGGTCGCCCAGCGCACCCGTGAGATCGGCCTGATGCGCGCCATCGGCTCAAGCCGCAAGCAGGTCAACCGCTCGGTGCTCGTCGAGGCGCTGCTGCTCGGCGTGTTCGGCTCGGTCCTCGGCGTCGGCGCGGGCATCGGCCTCGCCGTCGGCCTCATGAAGCTCATGGCCGGCATGGGCATGGAACTCTCCACCAGCGACCTCACCGTCAGCTGGACGACCCCCGTCGTCGGCATGGTCCTCGGCATCGTCGTCACCGTCCTCGCCGCCTACCTCCCCGCACGACGGGCCGGCAAGGTCTCGCCGATGGCCGCGCTGCGCGACGCGGGCACCCCCGCCGACGGTAGGGCGAGCGCGCTGCGCGCCGTCATCGGCCTGGTCCTCACCGGCGCCGGCGGCTTCGCCCTCTACGCCGCGGGACAGGCCGACAAGGCCAAGGAAGGCTCCCTCTTCCTGGGCGGCGGCGTCGTCCTCACCCTCATAGGCTTCGTCGTCATCGGCCCCGTGCTCGCCTCCGGCGTCGTCCGCGTCCTGAGCGCGGTGCTCCTGCGGGCGTTCGGCCCGGTCGGCCGGATGGCCGAGCGCAACGCCCTGCGCAACCCGCGCCGCACCGGCGCCACCGGAGCGGCCCTGATGATCGGCCTCGCCCTGGTCGCCTGCCTCTCCGTCGTCGGCTCCTCGATGGTCGCGTCGGCCACGGAGGAGCTCGACAAGTCGGTCGGCGCGGACTTCATCGTGCAGCCCACCCAGCCCGGCATCTCCATCACGCCGAAGGCCGCGGAGGCCCTGGGAAAGGCCGACCACATCGGCCACATCACGCGCTACAAGCAGATCGAGGCGGACCTGACCACGCCCGACGGCAAGGCCGTGGACGGCGTCGGCCTGAGCGCCGCCGACCCGACGTACGCCAAGGACCTGCGCCGCGAGACGGTCGCCGGTGAACTGTCCGCCGCGTACGGGAGGAACGCCATGTCGGTCGGCGACGAGTTCGCCGAGAAGCACGGCCTGAAGGTCGGCGACGAGCTGAAGGTCGCCTTCGAGCACGGGAAGACCGCCGAGCTGCGGCTCGCGGCCATCACCAAGGACGACGGCACCGTCGACAACGGCGCGATGTACCTGAACATCACGACCCTTGAGCAGTACGTCCCCGCGGACCGGATGCCGCAGAACGACATCATGTTCGCCACGGCCGACAAGGGCCAGGAGGACGCCGCGTACACCTCCCTGAAGAAGTCTCTGGAGGCGTACCCGCAGTACAAGGTGATGGACCAGACCGACTTCAAGCAGACGCTGAAGGACCAGGTCGGCCAGCTCCTGAACATGGTCTACGGCCTGCTCGGCCTGGCGATCATCGTCGCGATCCTCGGCGTGGTGAACACCCTGGCCCTCTCTGTGGTGGAACGCACCCGCGAGATCGGCCTGATGCGCGCCATCGGCCTCTCGCGCCGCCAGCTGCGCCGCATGATCCGCCTGGAGTCCGTGGTCATCGCGCTCTTCGGCGCCCTCCTCGGCCTCGGCCTGGGCATGGGCTGGGGCGCGACGGCCCAGCAGCTCCTCGCCCTGGAGGGCCTGAAGGTCCTGGAGATCCCGTGGCCGACGATCATCGCGGTCTTCATCGGATCGGCTTTCGTGGGCCTCTTCGCGGCCCTGGTCCCGGCCTTCCGGGCCGGCCGGATGAATGTCCTCAACGCCATCGCCACCGAATAGCCACCGCCACGGGGGTGCGGGGGAGACGGCCCCGGCGGGCGCGCATCGCGCGTCCGCCGGGGCCGGTGGCCTTTTTGGCGGCCGTTTCACTCCCTGCGCAGCAGCACGTACCCGTACGCGACGTCCTCCGCGACGTACCGCACGCCCGGGTGCAGCTTCCCGGCGTACGCGACCGGGTCCTTCGTCCAGCCGGAGCGGACGTCGAGAGCCACGTACTGCGGGACGACCGGGTCGGCCGCGCCCACCCAGAAGACCCGGGCCCGCGAGGTCAGCCTGCTGATCGGCCCGATGTTCGCCTCGACCGTGGCACCGTCCGGGACGCGGTCGAGGAGCCGCTCCACGGCGGTGACCTGCTCGCTCTTCCCGTACGTCCACGACTCGGTGAGGCCCGCGAGCGGCAGCGACGTGGTGAGGGCGAGCGCGGCCGCGGCGGCGCAGGCCGGCAGCCGGTCCGCGTACCGGCGCAGCCACGGCCGCCGGTCGCGGCGCGCGGCGGCGACGGCGTCGGCGAAGGCGAGCAGCACGACGGGCATCAGGACGGCGCTGTAGTGCCAGTCGGTGCCCCAGTAGTGGTCGTCGCCGGAGAGGAACCGCCAGCCGAGGGTGGGGAGCGCGACCAGGAGCAGCGGCGAGCGCAGCGCGAGCAGCCCGGAGGTGGGGATCAGCAGCCAGGCGAGGGTGGACAGCTTGGTGCCCGCGCCGTCGAGGACCCCGGCGCCGCCCGCATCCCCGACCTTGTCCCAGTAGTCGTACGCGCCGACCGAGTTGCAGGCGGGAATGACCAGGGTGAGGGTGACGAGGGTGGCGAGCGCGCCGAACGCGGCGACACCGAGGGCGTAGCGCAGGGCCTTCGGGTCCGTGCGGCGGCAGCGGACCGCCACGACCACGGCGATCGCCGCGAGGGTCACGCCCAGGTCCTCCTTGACGAGGACGAGCGGCAGCGCCCAGAGCAGGGCGGCCCGCCACCGCTGCCGCAGCAGCGCTTCGAGGGAGAAGGCGATCAGCGGCAGCGCGAAGCAGATCTCGTGGAAGTCGAAGTCGACGGCGCGCTGGACGCCCCACGACAGTCCGTACGCGACCCCGACGGCGAGGCCCGAGCCGCGCCCCAGGAGCCGGGTCGCCGCCCGGGTCACGGGGACGGCGGAGACGGCGACGAGCAGCGCCTGCGCGACGAGCAGCGTGACCGGCGAGGGGAAGAGCCGGTAGGCGGGCGCGAGGAGGGCGGTGACGGGGCTGAAGTGGTCGCCGAGGATGTTCGCCCCGGGCCCCTTGAGGTCGGCCACCGGCACCTGGAGGTGCGCGTACGCGCGGACGGCCTGCTCGAAGATGCCGAGGTCCCAGGAGCGCGTCTCAAGGCGCCGGTACCGGCTGACGGACACGACGGCGTACGCGAGGAACAGCCCGGCGGCGAGCAGGTGGGGGGCGCGGTCCCAGAGACGCCTCGCCCGGTCGGGGGCGGGGGCGGTCCGGTCCCGCTCCGGTATGAGTTCGTGGGAGGGGGAGGAGTCCAGCCCCTCCGGCGTTCGAGGAGCGGGGTCCGGGGCGGAGCCCCGTGCGGTGATGGTGCGCATCAAAGAAGTCAGTCCCCCGACGGAGCGGTGGTCGGTGTGGTCGGCGTCGCGGAATCAAGCGGCGGCAGGGAGGTCGACGGCGTACCCGTCGGCGGAGGCGAGTCCCGCCCGGGCGAGGGCGACCGGTCGGCGAAGGAGGACGACCGGTCGGGGAAGGAGGACGACTCCGGGAGGGAGGCGGACTTCGTCGGGCTCGGCGGCACCGCGGGCCCCACCGGTTCGCCCCCGCGGCCCAGCTGCAGCGCGGCGACCGCCGCGCCCCCGGACACCAGGCAGACGACGAGCGCCGCGCCCGCCGCGTAGGTCCTGCGCCTGCGGCGGGCACCGCGCGCGGAGACCTGTCCGGCGGGGACCGGCGAGGCGAGCCTGCCGCCCGACGCGGCGGCCCGCTTCAGCGCGACGGCAAGGCCGTCGTCGGCCGGGGAGTGGGGCTCAGGCACGGTGCTCCTCCGAGGTGGGCGCGTCGTCGGCGGGCGCGTCGTCGAGATGCGGCGCGAGCGCCGCCCTGGCACGGGACAGGTGGGACTTGACGGTCCCGGCCGCGATCCCGGTCTCCGCGGCGACCTGCTGCACGCTCAGGTCGCACACGTAGTGCAGAACCGCCACCCGCCGCTGCCGCTCGGTCAGCCGCCGCAACGCCGCGATCAGCGCGACCGTGCCCGGCTCCGGTTCGGGCACGGAGCCCGCCCGCTCCCCGTGGTGGCGCCGCCAGGCGTCCGCGGCCCGCCCGTGCCGGCGCCACCGGCTGACGGCGAGCCGCCAGGCGACGGTCCTGATCCACGCCTCGGGCCCGGCGTCGCGATCGAGGCGGGCGCGGCGCGCCCAGGCGCGGACGAAGGCCTCCTGGACGACGTCCTGCGCCTCGTGGAGGTCGCCCGTCATCAGATACACCTGCCCGACCAGCGGTCGCACGGAGTGCGCGTAGAACGCCTCGAACTCCTCGTCGGTCAAGTGGTCTCCTGGTGCGTGTGGCGCATGGTTCTCGAAGGCAGTACGCCTGGGACACACGTCCGGTTTACGCGGTGGGGAAAGAATTTTCGGGCGGTGGTTTCCGGCGCGGTTCCGGTCATTGTGCGGGAGGGGGCGCGCGGCCAGGACCGCCGGGGCACGCCGGGCCCGCCGGTACCATGCCGCGCCGATCACCCCGTAGTCGTACGCTGGAGACCCCCGGCCCGTGCGACGTGCCGGGCGGTTCGCGTTGCCCACCCACTCCGGCTCACCCCCGGTACCTGGACGGAAAGCCTTCCATGAGCCTGCACGGTCTGCTCGACGCTGTCGTCAAGGACTCGGCACTCGCCGAAGCGGTCAAGGCCGCGACCGACGGCCACCGCACGCACATCGACCTGGTCGGCCCGCCCGCGGCCCGGCCCTTCGCGGTGGCGGCGCTGGCCCGCGAGTCCGGCCGCACCGTCCTCGCCGTGACGGCCACCGGCCGCGAGGCCGAGGACCTGGCCGCGGCGCTGCGCACGATCCTGCCGCCGGACGGCGTCGCCGAGTACCCGTCGTGGGAGACGCTGCCGCACGAGCGCCTCTCGCCCCGCTCCGACACGGTCGGCCGCCGCCTCGCCGTGCTGCGCCGCCTGGCCCACCCCCGCACGGACGACCCGGAGACCGGCCCGGTCTCGGTGGTCGTCGCGCCGGTCCGCTCCGTCCTCCAGCCGCAGGTCAAGGGGCTCGGCGACCTGGAGCCCGTGGCGCTGCGCAGCGGGGAGAGCACCGATCTGAACCAGGTCGTGGAGGCCCTTGCTGCAGCGGCGTACTCCCGGGTGGAGCTGGTCGAGAAGCGCGGCGAGTTCGCCGTGCGCGGCGGCATCCTCGACGTCTTCCCGCCCACCGAGGAGCACCCGCTGCGCGTGGAGTTCTGGGGCGACGACGTCGAGGAGATCCGGTACTTCAAGGTCGCCGACCAGCGCTCCCTCGAAGTCGCCGAGCACGGCCTGTGGGCGCCGCCCTGCCGCGAGCTGCTCCTCACCGACGAAGTACGGGAGAAGGCGGCCGCCCTCGCGGAGCTGCACCCCGAGCTCGGCGAGCTGCTCGGGAAGATCGCCGAGGGCATCGCGGTCGAGGGCATGGAGTCGTTGGCCCCGGTCCTGGTGGACGACATGGAGCTGCTGCTCGACGTGCTGCCCGAGGGCTCCATGGCCGTGGTCTGCGACCCGGAGCGGGTGCGGACGCGCGCCGCCGACCTGGTGGCGACGTCGCAGGAGTTCCTCCAGGCCAGCTGGGCGGCGACGGCCGGTGGCGGCGAGGCGCCCATCGACGTGGACGCCGCGTCGCTGTGGGGCATCGCGGACGTCCGGGACCGCGCGCGCGACCTCGGCATGATGTGGTGGTCGGTGAGCCCCTTCGCCGCCGACGAAGACCTGGGCGCGGACACCCTCAAGCTGGGCATGCACGCGCCCGAGACGTACCGCGGCGACACCGCGAAGGCCCTCGCGGACACCAAGGGCTGGCTGGCCGACGGCTGGCGCACCGTGTACGTCACCGAGGGCCACGGCCCCGCCGCCCGTACCGTCGAGGTCCTCGGCGGCGAGGGCATCGCGGCCCGCCTCGACGGCGACCTCGGCGAGCTGACGCCCTCGCTGGTGCACGTCTCCTGCGGCTCCATCGACTACGGCTTCGTGGACCCGGCGCTGAAGCTCGCCGTGCTCACCGAGACCGACCTGACCGGCCAGAAGGCGGCAGGCAAGGACGGCCAGCGCATGCCGGCCCGCCGCCGCAAGACCATCGACCCGCTGACCCTGGAGGCCGGCGACTACATCGTCCACGAGCAGCACGGCGTCGGCCGCTACATCGAAATGGTGCAGCGCACCGTCCAGGGCGCGACCCGCGAGTACCTCGTCGTCGAGTACGCCCCCGCCAAGCGCGGCCAGCCCGGTGACCGGCTCTACATCCCCACGGACCAGCTGGAGCAGATCACCAAGTACGTCGGCGGCGAGGCCCCGACGCTGCACCGGCTCGGCGGCGCCGACTGGACGAAGACGAAGGCGCGCGCGAAGAAGGCCGTCAAGGAGATCGCGGCCGACCTCATCAAGCTGTACTCCGCCCGCATGGCGGCCCCCGGCCACGCCTTCGCGCCCGACACCCCCTGGCAGCGCGAGCTGGAGGACGCCTTCCCCTACGTGGAGACGCCCGACCAGCTCACCACGATCGCCGAGGTCAAGGAGGACATGGAGAAGACGGTCCCGATGGACCGCCTGATCTGCGGCGACGTCGGCTACGGAAAGACGGAGATCGCGGTCCGCGCGGCGTTCAAGGCGGTCCAGGACGGCAAGCAGGTCGCGGTCCTCGTCCCCACGACACTCCTCGTCCAGCAGCACTTCGGCACGTTCTCCGAGCGGTACTCGCAGTTCCCGGTCAGCGTGAAGGCGCTGAGCCGCTTCCAGACGGACACCGAGTCCAAGGCGACGCTCGAAGGGCTGCGCGACGGCTCGGTCGACATCGTCATCGGCACGCACCGCCTGTTCTCATCCGAGACCAAGTTCAAGGACCTGGGCCTGGTCATCGTCGACGAGGAGCAGCGGTTCGGCGTCGAGCACAAGGAGCAGCTGAAGAAGCTCCGCGCCAACGTCGACGTGCTCACCATGTCGGCGACCCCCATTCCCCGTACGCTCGAAATGGCCGTGACCGGCATCCGCGAGATGTCCACGATCACCACCCCGCCCGAGGAACGCCACCCGGTCCTGACCTTCGTCGGCCCGTACGAGGAGAAGCAGATCGGCGCGGCCGTCCGCCGCGAGCTGCTGCGCGAGGGCCAGGTCTTCTACATCCACAACCGCGTCGAGTCGATCGACCGCGCCGCGGCCCGCCTGCGGGACATCGTCCCCGAGGCGCGCATCGCCACGGCCCACGGCCAGATGTCGGAACAGGCCCTGGAGCAGGTCGTGGTGGACTTCTGGGAGAAGAAGTTCGACGTGCTCGTCTCGACGACCATCGTCGAATCGGGCATCGACATCTCCAACGCCAACACCCTCATCGTCGAGCGGGGCGACAACTTCGGCCTCTCCCAACTCCACCAGCTGCGCGGCCGAGTAGGCCGAGGCCGCGAGCGCGGCTACGCCTACTTCCTCTACCCGCCGGAGAAGCCGCTCACGGAGACCGCCCACGAGCGGCTCGCGACCATCGCCCAGCACACCGAGATGGGCGCGGGCATGTACGTGGCGATGAAGGACCTGGAGATCCGCGGCGCCGGTAACCTCCTCGGCGGCGAGCAGTCGGGCCACATCGCGGGCGTCGGCTTCGACCTCTACGTCCGCATGGTCGGCGAGGCGGTGGCCGACTACCGCGCGTCCCTGGAGGGCGGCGTCGAGGAGGAGCCGCCCCTGGAGGTCAAGATCGAGCTCCCGGTCGACGCGCACGTCCCGCACGACTACGCCCCCGGCGAGCGCCTGCGCCTCCAGGCCTACCGTGCCATTGCCTCCGCCAACACGGAGGAGGACATCAAGGCGGTACGCGAGGAACTCACCGACCGCTACGGAAAGCTGCCGGAGCCGGTCGAGAACCTCCTCCTGGTAGCAGGCCTCCGCATGCTCTCCCGCGCCTGCGAGGTCGGCGAGATCGTCCTCCAGGGCAACAACATCCGCTTCGCCCCGGTCGACCTACGCGAATCCCAGGAACTCCGCCTCAAGCGCCTCTACCCCGGCACGGTCATCAAGCCGACCGCGAACCAGATCCTGGTCCCCCGCCCCAAGACCGCGAAGGTCGGCGGCAAGCCACTGGTCGGACGCGAACTGCTCGGCTGGGTCGGGGAGTTCTTGACGTCGATCCTGGGGTCGTAGGACACGGAGGGGAGCGAGGACCGCGTTCACGCTGCCGTGCACGCCTCGGCGATCGAGAGGCTGTTCTCGTAGAGGTGGTGCCGGGTGATCCGGCCGTTCTCCACCGTGAGGCGCAGGGCGAAGGGGCCCTCGAAGGATTTGCCGGTGGCGCGCACGGTGCCCGAGAGGTGGCCGAACAGGACGGCGTCGGTGCCGTCGACGAGGAAGGTGTCGAGGGAGGCGCGGGCGTCCTCGGCGACGGTGTGCTCGGCCATCTCCGCGGACTGCGCGGCGCACTCGACGCCGGTGGAGCGGGGGCGGATCCACGGGACGACGGGGTTCTCGGCGAGCAGCCAGTCGACGTCGTCGGCGAACAGCTCCACCATCCGCCCGGTGTCCCCGGCGAGCCGGGCCTGGAGGAACTCCTGGACGACGGAGCGGGTGTGGGCGGCGGTGTCGGTGGTCTCGGTGCTCATGGGATTCTCCTCGGGGTCGGCGCTCGCGGCTGATGAGTCCGATCCTGCCGGGGAGGCGGGGAGCGGTCGATTACCGCGGAGGTAATCGTCCGCCCACGTCAGTCCTGGAACAGCTGGTCCTCCTTGTCCCGGCACAGGGCGTGGGCCGCGCCCATGATGCGGGACGTCTGCTTCTTGGTGGTGCCGAGCCGGCGCGTGGACTCGGTGAACTGCTCACCGAGCGCGGCTCCCCGGACGGTGCACAGGGCGTCGCCCTCGGCGACGAGCGCGTCGTCCTTGATGTGGTCGAGATCCGGGTAATGCTTCCGCAGTGTCTTCAGGAAGAAGGCGGCCGCGGGCCCTTGCAGCCCGCGCCCCTCGGGGCTTGGCGACGCGCTCACCGACGGTGACGCGCTCACGGAGGGAGCGGACGGGGCGGAGGAGGCGTCGGACGAACCGCACGCCGTGGTGCCGAGAGCGATCGCGGCGAGCAGGACGACGAGCCGGGACCGGGGCAGACGCTTGCGCATGAATCTCCTGATACGTGAGTGAACAGGAGATATTCTCACGGCCGTTACCGTGGTGGACGCGAGAGTCCGCCCAGGGGAGGAGAGAGCGCCGTGACGCTCAAGGTCGTGGGTCTGCGCCGATATCCGGTGAAGTCGATGCTCGGCGAGGAACACGACCGGCTGGAGGTCCACGAGCGCGGCGTCGTGGGCGACCGGCTGTGGGCCCTGCGGTACGCCGACGGCAAGCTGGGCAGCGGAAAGAACCACGCCCGTTTCCGCCGCATCCCGGGCCTGCTCGACCATTACGCGACGTACGACGAGGACGGCCGGCCCGTCGTCACCGCGCCGGACGGCGCCACGCTGCGCCCCGGCGACCCCCGCATCCCCGAACGCTTCGGCGACGGCGTCGAGCTGGTCCGTGAGGGGCCGGACAGCCAGCGGGAAGGCCACAAGGACGTCTCCGCCGTCTCCCTCGTCGGCACCGCCTCGCTCCGCGCGCTCGGCGACCTGCTCGGCGACGCCGACCCCGTCGACGTACGGCGGCTGCGCAAGAACATCGTCGTGGAGACCGAGGAGCCCTGGGTCGAGGAGAACTGGGTCGGCCGCGAGATCGTCATCGGCGGCGGCCAGGGGGCGCAGCCGCTGCGCCTGCACGCGGTCAAGCGCGTCAAACGCTGCGTGATGGTCACCCAGGCCCAGCCCGGCCTCCCCGTGGACAACCGCGTCCTCAAGACCCTCACCGCCGTCCGCGGCATGTGCATCGGCATCCACACGGACGTCGTGGCGCCCGCCGACGTCGCCCTCGGCGACACGGTGGTGGTCCTGTGAACCGTCGTACCACCTCGGCCCTCCTCGCCCTGGTCGCCGTCCCCGCGCTCCTGACCGGCTGCGAGACCAGCTCCGAGGACAAGGGGGAAGGCGGTGCGGGGCCCGGCGCCGAGGCGGGGTCCGCGCTCGCCGCCGTCGACACGCTCACCGTCAAGGGCCGCGCGCCCAGGACCGGTTACGACCGCGACAGGTTCGGCAGCGCGTGGGCCGACACCGACTCCAACCGCTGCCCGACCCGGGACGACATCCTCAAGCGGGACCTGAAGGACGTCCGGTACCAGGGCGGCGGGTGCCGGGTGGTCTCCGGGAAGCTCGCGCCCGACCCGTACACCGGAAGGGAAGTGACGTTCCGGCGCGGCCGCAGCCAGGTCGACATCGATCACCTCGTGGCGCTCTCGGACGCCTGGCAGAAGGGCGCGTTCCGCTGGGAGCCGAGCAAGCGCATAGCGTTCGCCAACGACCCGCTCAACCTCCTGGCGGTCGACGCGGGCACCAACCGCGGCAAGAGCGACGGCGACACGGCGACCTGGCTCCCGCCCAACAAGTCGTACCGCTGCGCGTACGTGGCCGGGCAGGTCGCCGTGAAGAAGAAGTACGGGGTGTGGGTGACCGCCGCGGAGCGCGACGCGATGCGGAACGTACTCGCCAAGTGCCCCGCCGAGAAGCTCCCGTCGGGCGGCTCCCCGACCAAGGCGCCGCCCCGCTTCAGGGCCCCGTAAGGGGCTTTAAGGGGCGCGGGGAACTGCGCGACCAGCCCCCACCGGCCCGCGGCGGCCAACGGCCGGAACCCCGCAGACGCGTCTGCCCGCAGCGGGCTCATCGGCGGCTGCGGGCCGCCTCGGGCCGCTCGCGCAGTTCCCCGCGCCCCTGACGGGGCGCGACGTCACCCGTCACCCGTCACGCGCCGCAGGAAATCCGATACCGCCCACCCCGCGGGATGCGTACCGTGCGGCACATGGACCTCAAGATCACGACCCTCGCCGAGCGCCCGGAGCTCGCGGACCCGCTCTGGCACATGGCCGAGGACTGGCCGGAGTTCATCCTCCACGACCCGGTCGGCTGGTCGCTGATCGGCAGGATCGTCAAGGACCTGCCGGAGTACGTCCTGGTCGCCACCGACGGCGAAGCCGACGGCAAGGTCGTGGCCCGCGCGTTCAGCGTGCCGCTCGCCCTGCGCGCCCGCGGCGAGGGCGAACTGCCCGACGGCGGCTGGGACCAGGTGCTGCTGTGGGCCTTCTCCGACCTGCGGCACGGCAAGCGGGCCGACACCGTGAGCGCCATCGAGATAACCGTCGACGAGGCGGCGCGCGGCAAGGGCGTCTCCGGGCTGATGCTCGCGGCGATGCGGGACAACGCCCGGGCCCGCGGCTTCACCGAGGTCGTCGCGCCCGTGCGGCCCAACGCCAAGCACCTCGAACCGGCCGCGCGGATCGACGAGTACGCGTACCGCACCCGTGCGGACGGCCTGCCGCACGACCCGTGGCTGCGGGTGCACGTGCGGGCGGGCGGCGTCGTCGAGAAGGTCGCGCACGCCTCCATGACGGTGTCCGGGTCGACCGCGCAGTGGCGGGAGTGGACCGGGCTGCCGTTCGACGAGGAGGGTCCTGTGGAGGTGCCGGGCGCGCTGGTGCCGGTCCACTGCGAACCGGCACGCGGCTACGGCGTGTACGTCGAGCCGAACGTGTGGGTGCGGCACACGCTCTGAGCGGCGTCGGCTGCAGGGCGGGGTCAGCTGCCCAGGTTGTCGATGTCGATGACCTTGCCGGTGGGCGGCGCGGTCTTGACGGGCTTGTCGTAGTCGCCGAACGTCAGGTACTCCGGCTTCGCGGCGCCCCTGTCGACGATCTTCAGCAGATACGGCTTGCCCTCGGTGGCGACGTAGATCGTGTACTTGTCCTCGGCGTCATGGGCGTCGATCTTGATGGCGGGGGTGCCGTCGAGGGTGGTCGTCGCGCCCCTGCGGGCGTTGGAGTTGATGCCCTCGAAGTCCTTGAGCAGTTCGTCGAGGTCGCACATCCCGGCGATGTCCTTCGCGTCGGCGCCCGTCGCCTTCGTCTTCGCCCAGCGGCCCGCGAGCATGTCGACCACGGCGTCCGTCTCGTCCTTCGGCTCCCCCTTGCTCTGGGCGCGCAGGAACTTCTCGTCGTACTTCACGTAGACCGTCTTGTCGCCGGGGACGATCAGGTCGAACGAGCCCTCGCCGCCGACCGCCATCTTGCCCGCGCACTTGCCCGAGGTGTCGAGGGCCAGGTTCACGTTCATCAGGCCGGTCCCGTCGTCGGAGACCTCGCCCGCCAGCTTCAGCGATTCGGCGCCCTTCGTCGCCTTGACGGCCTTGTCGACGATCTCGGTGCCCGACATGCCCGCGAAGGGGCCCTTCGGCTTGTCGTCCTTCTCGGAGCCGCAGGCCGTGAGACCGACGGCCGCGGCGACGAGGCAGGCGGCGACGGCGGCGGTACGGCGCGGGTGGTGACGGTGACGCATGGAAATCCCCCCAGGGAACTCGTTCGGTGGGGAACATCAGAGCAGAGTGCTGTGAACCGAGTCAACACGAGCATCGGTGGATGTCGGGTTAACGCCGTGAAGCGGTCCGTGCCGCTGATCGCCTGGGTATGCTCGACCCCGCGCGACTGACCCCGCGCACGACGCGCGACTGACCCCGCGCACGAGGGGAGCTGCCAGATGACGCCGCGGGACGACGCGACCGAAGTCACCGCCGCCGGGATCGCCCGCCTTGCCGGGGTGGGACGCGCCGCCGTCAGCAACTGGCGCCGGCGGCACGGCGACTTCCCCAAGCCCGTCGGCGGCACCGACACCAGCCCCTCCTTCGCGCTCGCCGAGGTCGAGCGGTGGCTGCGCGGCCAGGGCAAGCTCGTCGAGGTCCCGCTCCGCGAACGCGTCTGGCAGCAGCTCGCCGGGCACCCCGCGGGCCCCGTCACCGCCCTCCTGCACGCCGGCTGCGTCCTGCTCCTGATCCGCGACAGGCCGTCCGCCTGGCTCGCGGTGAGCGCCGTCTCCGACGAGCGCCTCGCGCAGCTCCTGCCGGACGAGCTCGACGAAGTGGTGGCGATGCGCTTCGGAGTGCGGCGCGGGCGAGCCGTCCGCGTCCCCGAACCCGCCGAACTCCTGCCGTCCGCCCCGCTGTTGCGCGGAGTCGCCGAGCTCGCCTCCGAGCTGGGCGCGAAGCAGACGTACGAGTTCCTGCTCGGCCGGCAGACCGACGCCAACCCCCGCCAGTACACGCTCACCCCGACAGGGCCCGCCGAGCTGATGGCGCGGATCGCCGAGAGCAGGGCCCCCGCCCGCACCGTCCTCGACCCCGCCTGTGGCACCGGCGCCCTCCTGCGCGCCGTCACGCCCTGCCCCGACCAGTACCTGTACGGCCAGGACAGCTCCCCCGAACTCGCCGCCCTCACCGCGCTCCGGCTCGCCCTGCACTCCGACGCGACCGTGCGCACCGCCGCCGCGGACACCCTGCGCGCCGACGCCCACGAGGGCCGCAAGGCCGACGCCGTGCTCTGCCACCCGCCGTTCAACGAACGCAACTGGGGCCACGACGAACTCGCCTACGACCCCCGCTGGGAGTACGGCTTCCCGGCCCGCTCCGAGTCCGAACTCGCCTGGGTCCAGCACGCGTTGGCCCGCCTCACCGACAGCGGCACCGCCGTCCTCCTGATGCCGCCCGCCGCCGCGTCCCGCCGCTCGGGCCGCCGTATCCGCGCCGACCTGCTGCGCCGCGGCGCGCTCCGCGCCGTCATCGCCCTGCCGGCCGGCGCGGCGCCCCCGTACAACCTGCCCCTGCACGTATGGGTGCTGCGCAGGCCCGACCCCGCGGCGCGGCCCGCGCCCGAGCTGCTGCTCGTGGAGACGGCCGGACTGCCGGCCGCCGACGGCCGCGACAAACAGCTGTGGCCCGCCGTCCAGGACGCCGTGCTCGACGTCTGGCAGCACGTCGAGCGGCACGGCACCCTCGACGAACGCCCCGGCTCGGCCCGCTGCGTGCCCGTGCTCGAACTCCTCGACGACGAGGTCGACCTGGCCCCCGCGCGCCGCCTTCCGCCACCCGCAGAGGCCGGCGGCGGCACGGAGCTCGCGACCGTACGCAAGGGCCTGGGCGAGGCGCTGCGCCGGGCCACCGACCTCACGCCGCCGCCGGACGACCTGACCCCGTCGGCCGTCGGCACCGCGCGCCCGCCGCTCACCACCGTCGGCGAACTGGCCCGCGCCGGCGCCCTGTCGCTGCACACCGGCACCGGCGCGGGAGCCGCGGGCACCCCCGTCCTCACCGACCACGACGTGCTCACCGGCACCGCCCCCTCCGGTACGGCCCACGAGGGCCCGGCGGACGACGACCCCGTGCGCACCGAACCCGGCGACGTCGTCGTCCCCCTCTTCGGCGGCGGCGCCGCGGCCCGCGTGGTCGACGAGGCCACCGCGGGCGCCGCCCTCGGCCGCGGCCTGGCCCTGCTCCGCCCCGACCCGGCCGCCCTCGACCCGTGGTTCCTCGCCGGGTTCCTGCGCGGCACCGCCAACCACCGCCAGGCGAGCAGCTACGCCTCGACCGCAGCCCGGCTCGACGTCCGCCGCCTCCAGCTGCCCCGGCTGCCCCTCGCCGGACAGCGCGGCTACAGCGAACGCTTCCGGCGGCTCGCCGACTTCGAGGACGCCCTGCGCCACGCGGCCCGGCTCGGCGACCGGCTGGTGCGCGGCCTGCACGACGGCCTGACGGAGGGAACCCTTCCGCCCGGGGGCGCGTGACCAGTACGACCGACCAGTACGACAACGGTTCGGTACACCCGGGACCGGTCGTGCCGGACGGCCTATACGCTCGAACCCTCAACCATCCGTTCACCGGGCACCAGGAGCAGCCATGCACGGCCAGGGCTACGCGCCGCCGCAACCACAGCCCCCCTCCAGCGGGACGCATGTGACGCTGCGCGTGCTGTTCGTGGTGCTCGCGGTGCTGTCCTGCGGCCTCCTCTCGTGGGCCGCGATGCTCCGGCTCGCCCTTGTCACCCGCACGTCGTACGACTGGGTCGTCCTCGGCCTCGTGACGGCCCTCGACATCCTGGCCCTCGTGCTCATCGGAGTCGACCCGGGCGAGGAGGAGTTCCAGGGCCCCGGCAGCGCCGGCATGATCGTCATGCTCTGCACGATGGTCGCCACCGTCGCCTACTACCTGTTCGCGGACATACGCCACTTCAGCCCCTACCGGCAGCCGTCGCAGTTCACCGGCCACCCCGTCCCGCCGCAGCCCCAGCCGCAGCCTTCGTACGGCTACCCGCAGCCGCCCGCCCCGGCCGCGCCCGCCCCGACCGCGCCAGGACCCGTCCACGCGCAGCCCACCCAGCTCGGCCACCCGCCGTTCCAGCAGACCCCGCCCCCGCCCGCGCGCCCCGCCCCCGCCCGCATCCACCAGGTCAGGGCCGAGCTCGACGAGCTGAGTGACTACCTGCGCAATCAGGAAGGCGGCAGCTGACCGTGCGCGTCGTCGCCGGGCGCTACGAACTCTCCACGCTCATCGGCCAGGGCGGCATGGGCCAGGTCTGGACGGCGTACGACCAGCGCCTCGACCGGCGCGTCGCCGTCAAGCTGCTCAGGCCCGACCGGGTCGCGGGCGCCGAGGCCGAGGAGCTGCGCCGCCGCTTCGTGCGCGAGTGCCGCGTCACCGCGCAGGTCGACCACCCCGGCCTCGTCACCGTGCACGACGCGGGCAGCGAGGGCGAGGACCTCTACCTCGTCATGCAGTACGTCGACGGCGCCGACCTCGGCGACCACCTCGCCGAGCACGACCCCTATCCCTGGCAGTGGGCCGTCGCCGTCGCCGCCCAGCTGTGCGCCGTGCTCTCCGCGGTGCACGCCGTGCCGATCGTGCACCGCGACCTCAAGCCGCGGAACGTCATGGTCAAGCAGGACGGCACCGTCTCCATCCTCGACCTCGGCATCGCCTCGGTCATGGACACCGACACCACCCGCCTCACCCACACCGGATCGCCCATCGGCAGCCCCGCCTACATGGCCCCCGAACAGGCCATGGGCGGCGCGGTCGGCCCGTACACCGACCTCTACGCACTCGGCGTACTGCTGCACGAACTCCTCAGCGGCGACGTGCCGTTCTCCGGCTCCACCGCGCTCGGCGTCCTCCACCGCCACCTCTACGAACCGCCGCTGCCGGTCCGCCGGCTGCGCCCCGAGGTGCCGGAGGCCCTGGAGACCCTCGTCCTGCGGCTGCTCGCCAAGGACCCCCAGCACCGGCACTCCAGCGCCCAGGAGGTCTACGAGGAACTGGTGCCGCTGCTGCCCGCCCGCGGCATCCCCGCCGGCCACCCCCTCGACCCCACCCGCCCCTTCCTGCGCCCGCACGCCCCGTGGCCGGACCGCGCGGCGACGCCCGCGCCCGCCCCCGACATGCCGTCACAGCCGCCGGGGACGCCCGGGGGGCCGCCCCAGCAGGACCTCGCCCGCGCCGTCGAGGACGTCAAGCGGCTCCTCGGCGAGGGCCGCATCACCCAGGCCGTCGACATCCTCGGCGCGCTCCTCCCGGCCGCCGCCGCCAAGCACGGCGAGCACTCGCCCGTCGTCCGCACCCTGCGCAAGCAGTACGCCGCCACGCTCATGGACGACGGCCAGTACCGCCGCGCCCTGCCCGAACTGCGCCGCCTCGCCGACGAGCGCGCCGCCGAGTCCGGCCAGGCCGACCCGCACTCGCTCCAGTTCCGGTACGAGGCCGCGCAGTGCCTGGAGCAGCTCGGCGAACCGGCCGCGGCCCTCGCCGAGTACCGCGCGCTCCTCCCCTACTACGAGAACCAGTACGCGACGCAGGACCGCCACCAGTCCCTGGAGATCCGCCGCCGCATCGGCCAGCTGCTCCTCGCCCTCGGCGACCGGCACGCCGCCCACGACACGCTGGCCCGGCTGCTGCACGACGCGGAGCTGCTGCACGGCCCCGGCCACCCGTTCCCGGCGGAGATCCGGCGCACGCTGCAGTGGCTCGGACAGGTGCGCGGCTAGGGCGGTGGAGTGGCACAGGGTGCCTCAACTCCCGCCGAATCGTTGGTCGAATAGCTGGCCGAGAAGACCGCCACTGCCTACCATCGATCACTGCCGGACTTTGTGCACCGACGCACAAACTCGTAGCAGGGAGGCCCACCTTGCACCGCCGCAACAGCCGCCGCACCGCGCTCATCCTCTCCGCCGCCGCGATCGCCGCGGCCCCCCTCCTCACCGCCTGCGGCAGCGAAGCGCACCCAGGCGCCGCGGCCGTCGTCGGCGGCGACCGCATCACGGTCGCGCAGCTGGAGGGCCGGGTGAACGAGGTGCGCGAGGCGCAGCGGGCCGCCATCCCCGACGACGCGCAGTACTCGCAGGCCATCGCCAAGTCCGGCGGCCTCACCCGCAGCACCCTGCACACGATGGTGCTCGACAAGGTCCTGCACCGCGCCGCCGCCGACGCCGGAGTGAGCGTCACGCGCCGCGACATCCAGACCATGCGGGCCGCCATGGAGCAGCAGGAGGGCGGCAAGAAGGCCCTTGAGCAGTCCTGGCTCCAGCAGTACGGCGTGGCCCCGGCGCGCCTCGACGACAGCCTGCGCACGGAGATCGAGGCGCAGAAGCTCGCGAAGAAGCTGGACGCGGACATGCAGTCGCCCGAGGGCCAGGCGGTGTTCTGGAAGGCCCTGTCGGCCGCCTCCAAGAAGCTCGACATCGACCTGAACCCGCGCTACGGCGCATGGGACGTCGACAAGAACAAGCGCACGGACGCCAAGACCCCGTGGGTGCGCGAGGTCACCGACGCCGGAGCGCCGACGGAGGAACAGCCGGCGTAGCGGCAGCAGCGGTACAGGAGGGGACGGCGGGGTCTGGCCGTGGCCCGGGCTGGGTTACGTTCGACGGGTGAACGAGACCGAGACCACGCCCCCGGCCGACTCCGCCGACGCGCCCGCCGGCCGCGTCATCCTGCTGACCACCAGCCACCGGGTCGCGCCCGGCCTTCTGTCCTGGCCCGCCTGGCAGGCGCTGCACGGCGCCGACGAGGTGCTGTGCGCCGACGCGTCCCACCCGCAGCTGCCCTACCTGCGCGAGGCGGGCGTGCGCGTCGAGCAGGCCGCGCCCGGCGCGGAGGAGCTGGTCGCCGCCTGCGCGGGCGGCCGCACGGTCCTCGTCGTCGTCACCGCCGAGGGCGACCGGGCGCTCACGGACGGCCTGGCCCGGCTCGCGGGCTCCGGCCGCGTCGCCATGCCGGACCTGGAGCTCCTCCCCGGTTCGTACGACCTGCCGGGCGCGCGCCTGCTCGACCTGGTCCAGGTCATGGACCGGATCCGCGGCGAGTGCCCGTGGTCCTCGCAGCAGACGCACAAGGGCCTCGCGAAGTACGCGATCGAAGAGGCGTACGAACTGGTCGAGGCGATCGAGGAGGGCGACAGGGAGGAGCTGCGCGAGGAGCTCGGCGACGTCCTCCTCCAGGTCGTCTTCCACGCGCGGATCGCCGAGGAGGACGCCGAGGCCCCCTTCTCCGTCGACGACGTCGCGGGCGGCATCGTCGAGAAGCTCATCCACCGCCACCCGCACGTCTTCGGCGACGACTCGGCGGACACGCCGGAGGACGTGAAGGCGCACTGGCTCCGCACGAAGGCGGAGGAGAAGCAGCGCACGTCGGTCACCGAGGGCATCCCGCTCGGCCAGCCCGGCCTCGCGCTCGCCGCGAAGCTGGCGTCCCGGGCGCGGACGGCGGGCCTTGAGGTGACCGTGCCCTCCGGGGAGGGCGTCGGTTACGAACTCCTCGCGCTGGCCCTGCGCGCCGAGGCGGCGGGCGTCGACCCGGAGGCCGCACTCCGCGTGGCCGCGCGGGCCTACCGGGACGCGGTGCGGGCGGCCGAGAGGACGGGTGCGGGCCCGGACGCTTAGTACCGTTGCCCCCCAGGGCGGTACGACGGCGTGGGGGCTTGAGTGGCAACGGAGTTGGAGGCGCTGGCCGCCGAGGCGGCGGATGTCCTCGTGGGGGCGATGTGGGGGAGCAGGAACCGCTGGCTGTGGGCCCGGGACGAGTTCGGGGAGTTCTTCCGGCAGTCGGGCGCCAGGGCCGGTGAGAACGAGCTCGACATCGACAGGACGCAGGTGATCGCGCAGGTCGGTGACCGGGGCGTGCTGCGGCGGTTCTGGAACGGGGTGCTGTACGACTGCCTCAGGACCGGCGGCGGACTGCGGGCGGACCGCCTTCGCATCATCGTGGCCGACTCCGCCCTCGTCGCGGGCGGCGAGCGCGGCACGGCCGAGGCCACCGAGTCCGCCGACATCACCGGGGACTTCGCCATCGACTACACACCCCCCGCCTGGTACACCGCCGGCCAGTCCGGGAGTGGGCAGGAGAAGGAGGCCGGGGCGCAGGCCGGCCCTGGCGCGCGGAACTCCGTCACCGGCGGCACCCAGGCCGCCGTCGTACAGGCCGACTCCATCGGCTCGGTCACCGTCAACGCGCCGCCCGCGCAACCCGCACCCCAGCACGCCGCCGCCGACGGCTGGCCCCGCCTCGGCGGGCTGCGCCGCCTCGGCCTCGGCGTGCGCCCCACCCGCCGGTTCCCCGGTGCGACGGCCTTGCCGCCCTACGTCACCAGGGACTGCGACGACGAACTGTCCGTCCTCCTGAAGCAGGCCGCGCACTACGGCGGTCTCGTCATCGTCACGGGCGGCCCCCTGTCCGGGAAGACCTCGACGGCGTGGGCGGCGCTGCGGGCGAGTGTCCCCGACGACACCCGGGTCTTCGTCGCGGGCGGCGGAGCGAACCTGGGCGACCTCCCGGACCAGCTCCGCGGCCGGGAGCCCGGGAACACCCACGTGGTGTGGCTCGACGACCTGGACGGCCACCTCGCGGAGCCCGGCACGCCCGGCGTCCTCGCGCAGCTCACCCATGACCGCGTCCTGGTCCTCGCGACGATGCGCGACGCGGCGTACGAGAAACACCGCTTCGGACACCACCCGGCCGCCCGCGTCCTGAGCATCGCGCAGACCGTCGAGGTCCCCACCGAGTGGAGCGGGGCGGAGCTGGCGCGGCTCGCGGCGGTCGACGACCCGCGGCTCGCGGACGCCGTCCGCTGGCGCGGGACCCTCGGCGTCACGGAGTTCCTCGCGCTAGGCCCTGACCTGTGGGAGGAGTGGCGCAGGGCGCGCCGCGCGGGCACGCGGCTGCTCGGGCACCTGCTGGTGCGTGCGGCGATCGACCTGGCGCGGTGCGGACTGACGCGGGGCGTCACGCCCGAACTGCTGAGGCAGGTTCAGGAGGAGTACGACCTGGAAGGCCCCCACGCACGCGACGCGAAGTTCGAGGATGCGCTCGCCTGGGCCACCGGGCTCCGGCACGGCGTGACGGGACTGCTCGTACCGGGGGAGTGGCCCGGCACCTGGCGGGCGTACGGCTCGCTGATCGCGGACGCGACCCGCTCCGATCTGACGGAGCCGGTGCCGGACCGCGTGTGGCTCCGCGCGTACGAGGACCTGGAGCCGCACGACCCGGCCGAGCTGCGCGCCCTGACGGGTGCCTTCCGGCTGACCCTCATGCCCCGCGCCGCGAACGGGGACGCGGACGCCATGGCATGGCTCGGGCTGCTGGCCGGGGACGAGGGGGACACGGCGGCGGCCGAGGACTGGTTCCGCAAGGCCGCCGACCGCGGGCACGCGCGCGCGGCCGGCCGCCTCGGCCATCTCCTCGCGACCCGGGTCGCGTACCAGGAGGCGGTCCCCTATCTCACGGCCGCCGCCGAGGCGGGCGAGCCCGGCGCGGCCGCGCTGCTCGGCCAGGTCCACCAGCACCTGGCGGTCCACTACTTCCGCATCGCCGAGTCCGAGGGCGACACCTCGGCCACCCACCGCCTGAAGGGCCTCCTCCGCCCAATTGGCCCCCCTCCGGCCCACACCCGGGACCCAGACCTCGACTAGCGCGTCCCCACCCCTCCAAGGAGGAGTCCCGGCTCCCCATAGGGATACCGTCACCGCATGCACGACCAGCCGCCCCCCACCTGCCCCGCAGGAGCCGCCCCGGGACCCGGGACGCCCCCGCAGCCCGAGCTCTTCACCTGGGAGTTCGCCACCGATCCCTATCCCGCGTACGCCTGGCTGCGCGAGCACGAGCCCGTGAGCAGGCAGCGGCTGCCCAGTGGGGTCGAGGCCTGGCTGGTCACCCGGTATGCGGATGCCCGGCAGGCCCTCGCCGACCAGCGGCTCAGCAAGAACCCGGCCCACCACGCCGAGCCCGCCCACGCCAAGGGCAAGACCGGCATCCCGGGCGAGCGCAAGGCCGAGCTGATGACGCATCTGCTCAACATCGACCCGCCGGACCACACCCGCCTGCGCCGCCTCGTCGCGAAGGCGTTCACTCCGCGGCGCGTCGCCGAGTTCGCGCCGCGCGTGCAGGAGCTGACGGACCGGCTCATCGACCGGTTCGCCCAGGAGGGCACCGCCGACCTCATCCACGAGTTCGCCTTCCCCCTCCCCATCTACGCCATCTGCGACCTGCTCGGCGTCCCCCGCGAGGACCAGGACGACTTCCGCGACTGGGCGGGCATGATGATCCGGCACGGGGGCGGGCCGCGGGGCGGCGTCGCACGGTCGGTGAAGAAGATGCGCGGCTACCTCGCCGAGCTGATCCACCGCAAGCGCCTCGAACCGGGCGACGACCTCATCTCCGGCCTCATCAAGGCCTCCGACCACGGCGAGCACCTCACCGAGAACGAGGCCGCCGCGATGGCCTTCATCCTCCTCTTCGCCGGGTTCGAGACCACCGTCAACCTCATCGGCAACGGCGTGTACGCCCTCCTCACCCACCCCGAGCAGCGCGAACGGCTGCAGCAGGCGCTGGAGGAGGGCGACACCGGGCTCCTGGAGACCGGCGTCGAGGAGCTGCTCCGCTACGACGGGCCCGTGGAGCTCGCCACCTGGCGGTTCGCGACGGAAGCGCTCAGCATCGGCGGCCAGGACATCGCGGCCGGCGACCCCGTCCTCGTCGTGCTCGCCGCCGCCGACCGCGACCCCGCCCGGTTCGCCGACCCCGACACCCTCGATCTCTCCCGCCGTGACAACCAACACCTCGGATACGGCCACGGAATCCACTACTGCCTCGGCGCCCCGCTCGCCCGTCTCGAAGGCCGCACCGCCCTCGCGACGCTCCTGCGCCGCCTCCCCGACCTGCAATTGGCCGCGGACCCCGCCGATTTGCGGTGGCGTGGCGGGCTGATCATGCGAGGACTGCGCACCCTGCCCGTGGAGTTCACAACCGCACAGAAAACGGTGTCCGGAGTACACCCTGCTGACGAGCCGTCAGGACTGTGATGTTTGCGTGATCTCCGCTGCATCGACTTGTGACAAGCGTTCGACTGCGACTACGTTCACGACGACTTGAGCGCCCCAGGCGCCCAAGTCGTCGCTGCAGTCTCCTGAAAGGCACTCGCATGCTCTCCGGCAATGGTCGTCACCGACGCCCCCGCCAGGCCCCGGCCCTCATCGTCGCGGCAGGTGTCACCGGATCAGCCATCGCCATCCCACTGCTCGGCGCCACCAGCGCGAGCGCGGCCGAGACCACCACGTGGGAGAAGCTCGCCGAGTGCGAGAGCGGCGGCGCGTGGAGCGCCAACCCCGGCAACGGCTACTACGGAGGCCTCCAGCTCTCGCAGGAGACGTGGGAGGCGTACGGCGGCCTGGACTACGCGACCAGCGCCGACCAGGCCAGCCGCTCGCAGCAGATCGCCGTCGCCGAGAAGATCCTCGACGACAAGGGCACCGCGGCGTGGCCGAGCTGCGCCCCGATCGCCGGGCTCAGCAAGGACGGCGCCGCGGCCGACGTCGACCCGGGCGGCCCCATCACGCCCAAGCCCTCCGACTCGAACAATTCGAGCGGCTCGGAGGGCCGGAAGGACCCGGCCGACTCCAAGGGGTCTGACGGCGCCAAGGGCTCCACGGACGCAGAAAACTCCACGGACGCAAAGGACTCCACGGACTCCAAGGCCCCTGAGGAGGCCGACAAGTCCTCCGAGAAGCCCTCCGGCGGCGACACGCGAGACAAGAATCACGACGAGTCCGGCGAAAAGGGCGACAAGGTCGACGACGCCGACAAGCGCGGCGAGAACGACGCCGAAAAGGCCGACGACAAGGGCGAGTCCGGCAAGTCCGGCGGCGAGGACACCACTTCGCCCGCGCCCGAGAAGTCGACCGATCCGGCCGACGACGCCACGGACCCCAACGGCTCCTCCTCCGGCCGTCACCGCGGCGACCGCGCGGACGAGGGCGACAGCGCCGGCGACCGTCCCGGACGGCACGCCTCGCGCGGCGGCGACCGCTCCGGCAAGGTCGCCGACGGGACGTACACCGTGCGCTCCGGGGACAACCTCTCGGTCATCGCGGACGACTTCGGGGTCGACGGCGGATGGCACGAGCTCTACAGCGAGAACAAGAAGACCGTCGGAGCCGACCCGGACCTCATCCTCCCCGGTCAGAGCCTCGATCTGGGCGAAAAGTAACGGAAATTGACGATGCGTCGGCGGGGGACTTGACCTGTGTTGTCCGGTTTGGCGCGAGTGAGAGATGGGTCTCAGAAGCCCTGATCGTCTTTGAAATTCGGTGGGGAGCGTGTCTACGGTCGTGACCGCTCGCCACTGGTGAGCCCCGCCGGTCGGTACGCCGAATCCTGCCAACGGCCGGACGGGAACAGTCGTCGCTCAAGAGCGCCGTGGGCAGGAGCGGGGGACCCAAGGTAAGTGCCGGAAACGGCTAGGGGTGAAGTCGCACTCGCGAGAGAGCGGCCGGGCAACCACATCGGCCCGAACCCGACAGCTCACCTCGCAGGCGTCGGTGTAGGGGATCAACTCATGCTGCTTTCCGGCAAGGGCAAGCACCGTCGCCCGTCCAAGGCCACTCGCGTCGCCACGCTCGTCGGCGTGACCGGCGCCGCCGTCGCCGCCCCGCTGATGGCGGCCGGCTCGGCCTCCGCCGCCACCGCGTCCGAGTGGGACGCCGTCGCCCAGTGCGAGTCCGGCGGCAACTGGTCCATCAACACCGGCAACGGCTACCAGGGCGGGCTGCAGTTCTCGCCGTCCACCTGGGCCGCGTACGGCGGTACGAAGTACGCGCCGACCGCCGACAAGGCCTCCAAGGCCCAGCAGATCGAGATCGCCGAGAAGGTCCTCGCCGGCCAGGGCAAGGGCGCCTGGCCGAGCTGTGGCGTCGGCCTCTCGGGTGCCTCGTACAACGGCGGCGGCGGTGGCGGCTCGCAGCAGCAGGCCCCGCAGCAGCAGAGCAAGCCGCAGCCGCAGCAGACGCAGCAGCAGGCCGCTCCGCAGCAGCAGGCCGCGCCGAAGCAGGCCGCTCCCAAGCCGCAGCCGACGCCGCAGACCGAGAGCAAGAAGACCGTCGAGACCCCGACCGGCAAGAAGGTCGAGAAGGGCGACGGCGAGTACAAGGTCAAGACGGGCGACACCCTGTCGAAGATCGCCGAGGCGGAGCACGTCAAGGGCGGCTGGCAGAAGGTCTACAAGCTCAACGGCGACATCATCGACAACGCCGACATGATCTACCCGGGCCAGCAGCTCCACCTGAGCTGACCCGGCCGGTCACGGCCGTGCCTCGGCGGACGCACGGCCGTACCCCCCGTCCCCACGGGCTCCCCGCCCCGGTGCGCGTATCCCCCGTACGCACCGGGGCGGGGCCATGTCCGCACCCGTGTCCACCCGCGTCTCCACGCCGTCTCAGGGCCCCCGTGTTCGCTACTAGCGAGTAGAGAACATGGTCTTACGCCCTGTTTCCGGGCCATATGGCCTTTGTGCCGTCCCAGGGGACGGGCGGTCGGCTGGCCGAAGGCCCGGAGCCGGTTAGGCTCAGGAGACGCAGGGCCGAAGCGGCTCGCGTAAACGCGTCACATCCCAGAAGGAGATGCTCGTGCCGTCCATCGACGTCGTCGTAGCCCGGGAAATCCTGGACTCCCGAGGCAACCCCACGGTCGAGGTCGAGGTCGGCCTCGACGACGGCAGCACCGGTCGTGCCGCCGTTCCGTCCGGTGCCTCCACCGGTGCTTTCGAGGCCATCGAACTCCGTGACGGTGACCCCAACCGTTACCAGGGCAAGGGTGTCGAGAAGGCCGTCCTCGCCGTCATCGAGCAGATCGGCCCGGAGCTCGTCGGCTACGACGCCACCGAGCAGCGCCTGATCGACCAGGCCATGTTCGACCTGGACGCCACCGACAACAAGGGCTCGCTCGGCGCCAACGCCATCCTCGGCGTCTCGCTCGCCGTCGCGCACGCCGCCTCCGAGGCCAGCGACCTGCCGCTGTTCCGCTACCTCGGCGGCCCGAACGCGCACCTGCTGCCCGTCCCGATGATGAACATCCTGAACGGCGGGTCGCACGCCGACTCGAACGTCGACATCCAGGAGTTCATGATCGCCCCGATCGGCGCGGAGTCCTTCTCCGAGGCCCTGCGCTGGGGCACCGAGGTCTACCACACGCTGAAGAAGGTCCTGAAGGACAAGGGCCTCTCCACCGGTCTCGGCGACGAGGGCGGCTTCGCCCCGAACCTGGACTCCAACCGCGCCGCGCTCGACCTCATCCTTGAGGCCATCAAGCAGGCCGGTTACGTTCCCGGTGAGCAGATCGCCCTCGCCCTCGACGTCGCCGCGTCCGAGTTCTACAAGGACGGCAAGTACCAGTTCGAGGGCAAGGAGCGCTCGGCCGCCGAGATGACCGAGTACTACGAGGAGCTCGTCGCCTCGTACCCGCTCGTCTCCATCGAGGACCCGCTGTTCGAGGACGACTGGGCCGGCTGGAACGCCATCACCGAGAAGCTCGGCGACAAGGTGCAGCTCGTCGGCGACGACCTGTTCGTCACCAACCCGGAGCGCCTGGCCCGCGGCATCGAGGAGAACTCGGCCAACGCCCTGCTCGTCAAGGTCAACCAGATCGGTTCGCTGACCGAGACCCTGGACGCCGTCGAGATGGCCCAGCGCAGCGGCTTCAAGTGCATGATGTCCCACCGCTCCGGCGAGACCGAGGACGTCACCATCGCCGACCTCGCCGTCGCCACCAACTGCGGCCAGATCAAGACCGGCGCCCCGGCCCGCTCCGAGCGCGTCGCCAAGTACAACCAGCTCCTGCGCATCGAGGAGATCCTCGACGACGCGGCGGTCTACGCGGGCCGCAGCGCGTTCCCCCGCTTCAAGGGCTGAGCACGCTCGCGCAGCCACGTAGTTACCTACGTCCCCGCACCCGGTCCCGTACCGTGTGCGGGGACGTACGTACGTGCAGGCGCTGCGCTGGGGAGGCGGAACCATGGGCAAGGCCGGGACCAAGGACCGGTTCTCCACCGCGACCCGCCTGCGGCTGCTCGGCGAGCAGACCGCGGAGCGCGTCTACCGCTCCCAGACCAAGCGCCAGGCCCGCCGCTCCCGGCTCACCGGCCGGGCCGCCCTCCTCGCGCTCGTGCTCTGTTCCCTGGTCGTCGCGCTCGCGTACCCGATGCGGCAGTACGTCTCGCAGCGCGCCGAGATCGACGACCTGCGCAGACAGCAGGCCGAGCACCGCGCGGACGTCGAGAAGCTCCGCGACGAGAAGGCCCGCTGGCAGGACGACGCGTACGCGGAGCAGCGCATCCGGGACCGCCTGCACTACGTGATGCCGGGCGAGACCGGCTTCACGGTGATCGACCCGGCGGCGGCGCGGAGCCGCCGCACCGACCAGGGGGCGGCCGCGCGCCCCTGGTACTCGAACGTCTGGGACGGCGTGGACAAGGCCGACCGCCCCGCCGACTGACTCCCGACGCCCCCCGACGACTGACAACTGACAACTGACACGAAAGACAGGCATGGAAACGCCCCCGCCGAGCACCCCGCGCACCGAGCCCACCGACGCCGACGTCGAGGCCTTCAAGCAGCAGCTCGGCCGACCGCCGCGCGGCCTGCGGGCCATCGCGCACCGCTGCCCCTGCGGTCAGCCGGACGTCGTCGAGACGGCGCCGCGCCTTCCGGACGGGACGCCCTTCCCGACGACGTACTACCTGACGTGCCCGCGGGCCGCCTCCGCGATCGGCACGCTGGAGGCCAACGGCGTCATGAAGGAGATGTCGGAGCGGCTCACGACCGACGAGGAGCTGGCGAAGCAGTACCGCGCCGCCCACGAGGACTACATCGCGCGCCGGGACGCCATCGAGGTCCTGGAGGGTTTCCCGAGCGCGGGCGGCATGCCGGACCGCGTGAAGTGCCTGCACGTCCTCGTCGGCCACTCCCTGGCCGCGGGGCCCGGAGTGAACCCGCTGGGCGACGAGGCCATCGCGATGCTGCCGGAGTGGTGGGCGAAGGGCCCCTGCGTCACCCCGTGCGCGCCCTCCTCGCAGGAGACGGCGTGACCCGGGTCGCCGCCATCGACTGCGGCACGAACTCGATCCGCCTCCTGGTGGCGGACGCCGACCCGGCCACGGGCGAACTGGTCGACCTGGACCGGCGGATGACGATCGTCCGGCTGGGCCAGGGCGTCGACAGGACGGGGCGCCTCGCCCCCGAGGCGCTGGAGCGCACCTTCGCGGCCTGCCGCGAGTACGCCGCCGTCATCAAGGAGCACGGCGCCGAGCGCGTCCGCTTCGTCGCCACGTCCGCCTCGCGCGACGCGGAGAACCGCGACGAGTTCGTCCAGGGCGTCCTGGACATCCTGGGCGTCGAGCCCGAGGTCATCTCCGGCGACCAGGAGGCCGAGTTCTCCTTCACCGGCGCCACCAAGGAGCTGACGGGCCGCGACGACGTCGCCACGCCCTACCTGGTCGTGGACATCGGCGGCGGCTCCACGGAGTTCGTGGTCGGCACGGACCATGTCCAGGCCGCCCGCTCGGTCGACGTCGGCTGCGTCCGCATGACCGAGCGTCATCTCGTACGCGACGGAGTCGTCACCGACCCGCCGACGCCGCAGCAGCTCGACGCGATCCGCGCCGACATCGAGGCCGCCCTCGACCTGGCCGAGCGCACGGTGTCCCTCAAGGAGGCCCGCACCCTGGTCGGCCTGGCGGGCTCGGTGACCACGGTCGCCGCGATCGCGCTCGGCCTCGACACGTACGACTGGCGCGCGATCCACCACGCCCGCATCCCGTACGCCCAGGTGAACGCCATCGTGGACCGCCTCACACACGCCACGCACGACGAGCGCGCAGCGATCCCGGTGATGCACCCGGGCCGCGTCGACGTCATCGCGGCGGGCGCCCTGGTCCTGCTGGCGATCATGGACAGGGTCGGCGCACAGGAGGTCGTGGTGAGCGAGCACGACATCCTGGACGGCATCGCCTACAAAGTGGCAGAAGAGGTCGAATCCGGTAAGCGGGGGCGCTGAGGCCGGCTCCCGCGTTGCTGCGTTGGGCGCCGAGATTGCCGCATTGAGCACCACGTGACGAGAGGGGTTGCCGTGTCGCAGACCGAGGGTGCCCGCCTGTTCCGCGAATCGTGGATCGCGGGTGTGCGGAAGCACTTCCCAGGTGAGCCGAAGCCGGGCTATGTGACTCCCTGGGACGGAACGCCGGAGTGGGAGCGGCAGGCCGCAGGCGCGGTGTACGAGCAAGTGCGGCAGTTCCTCGAACTCAGCGGAGGCCACGCCTCACGTCTGAGCCGTGAGCAGAAGAGCCGGTTCGTGGCGACCGCATGGACGGCGCAGATGTTCAAGCACTTCGAGGACCCCAAGCCGGGATACGTGGCTGACTGGCCCGACCTTCCGGAATGGCAGCAGCAGACCGACGCGGACATCTTCGAGGCCATCGAGCAGGCTGCCGGCTGATCACGCAGCTGAGGTGTTCTGGCATTGGGCGGCCTCTCACCGCGCTATCGCTTGAGCGCCTCCTGTAGCGTTTGAGCGGTCGCCAGGGGGGCCGGAAGACTCTCCGGCGACAGTCCGTCGGGAAAGTTCGTGAAGTTCTTCACAAGGAAAAAGGCCCTGTTGGGCGAGGTTCGACGGGCTCGGGGGGTCTAAAGGGGGCTTTTCGAAGGGCCGGGGTCGTGGCCGGGATGTTTCGTGCGGGTGACCGGAGTGCGGTGAGGGGTTCCGGATCAGGGCGGGCGGAGGATCGGAGTGCAGCTCACAAGGGGTGCACAACGACTCGTGTGGCATCGTGGTTCCCCACCGGCACCATGACCTCGGTCACGTGGGCGGCGAAGTGTAGCAGAGGCCCTTGGCATGCTTGTGAAGGGGCGCACGAGCGACCCCCGCCGGGCGGGTGGATACTCGATGGCATGAGCACCACGGAGCGTCCCAGGATCCTCGTAGTAGGCGGTGGGTACGTAGGCCTGTACGCAGCTCGGCGCATTCTCAAGAAGATGCGCTTCGGAGAGGCGACCGTCACGGTCGTCGACCCCCGTTCGTACATGACCTACCAGCCCTTCCTCCCCGAAGCCGCCGCCGGCAGCATCTCGCCGCGGCACGTCGTCGTACCGCTGCGGCGCGTACTGCCGAGGGCGGAAGTCCTCACCGGTCGGGTCACCACCATCGACCAGGACCGCAAGGTCGCCACGATCGCGCCGCTCGTCGGCGAGGCGTACGAGCTGCCTTTCGACTACCTGGTCATCGCGATGGGCGCGGTCTCCCGCACCTTCCCGATCCCCGGCCTCGCCGAGCAGGGCATCGGCATGAAGGGCATCGAGGAGGCCATCGGCCTGCGCAACCACGTCCTTGAGCAGCTGGACAAGGCTGACTCCACGACCGACGAGGAGGTCCGCCGCAAGGCGCTGACCTTCGTCTTCGTCGGCGGTGGCTTCGCGGGCGCGGAGACCATCGGCGAGGTCGAGGACATGGCCCGCGACGCGGCCAAGTACTACAAGAACGTGAAGCGCGAAGACATGCGCTTCGTGCTCGTCGACGTCGCGGACAAGATCCTCCCCGAGGTCGGCCCGAAGCTCGGCCAGTACGGCAAGGAGCACCTGGAAGGCCGCGGTGTCGAGGTCTACCTGAAGACCGGCATGGACTCCTGCGTGGACGGCCACGTGGTCCTCAACAACGGCCTCGAAGTCGACTCGAACACGATCGTGTGGACCGCGGGCGTCAAGCCGAACCCGGCGCTGTCCCGCTTCGGCCTGCCGCTCGGCCCGCGCGGCCACGTGGACACCCAGACGACGCTCCAGGTGCAGGGCACGGACTACATCTGGGCCGCGGGCGACAACGCCCAGGTGCCGGACGTCGTCGGCCGCAAGGCCGGCAACGAGAACGCCTGGTGCCCGCCGAACGCCCAGCACGCGCTGCGGCAGGCGAAGGTCCTCGGCGACAACGTGATCTCCGGCATGCGGGGCTTCCCGCAGAAGGAGTACAGCCACGCCAACAAGGGTGCGGTCGCCGGTCTCGGCCTGCACAAGGGCGTCGCGATGATCGTCATGGGCAAGATGAAGATCAAGCTCAAGGGCCGTCTCGCCTGGTACATGCACCGCGCGTACCACGGCATGGCGATGCCGACGTTCAACCGCAAGATCCGCGTCTTCGCGGACTGGACGCTGGGCATGTTCCTCAAGCGCGAGGTCGTCTCGCTGGGCGCCATCGAGACGCCGCGCGAGGAGTTCTACGAGGCGGCCAAGCCCGCCCCGAAGCCCGCGGCCGCCGCCGAGCCGGCTCCCGCGGTGAAGACCGAGGAGCGGGCGAAGGCCTCCTGACCTCGCGTCACCGTTCCACCCCGAAGGGGCCGCCCGCCATCCGTGGTGCGGGCGGCCCCTT
Organism: Streptomyces sp. NPDC050732; assembly: GCF_040654255.1. Lineage (NCBI taxonomy): Bacteria > Bacillati > Actinomycetota > Actinomycetes > Kitasatosporales > Streptomycetaceae > Streptomyces > Streptomyces sp. NPDC050732. The sequence goes on along the minus strand of NZ_JBFAHP010000042.1, from coordinate 6,653 downwards.
CGGCATGCCGGCGAGGCGGCACGTCGGCGAAAAAATAGATGCCGGGGGCATCTATTTTGCCGTACCGTGACGCGGCGACGGGACTGCGTCCGGCCCCTCCGGTGTTGACGTGGTGTTGGACCGTTCCGGGATTTTCCCTCATTGTCACAACAAAGGGATGCCCCATCCACGGAGGTGTGCGCCATGCAGGACGCCGCACAGCGGCTGAAGACCCTCGCCGAGCAGCTCACGGGAGCCCCGCTGCCGGTACGTATCCGCGCCTGGGACGGGTCGGAGTCGGGCCCGCCGAACGCCCCCGCCCTCGTCGTGCGCAACCGCCGCGCCCTGCGCCACCTCCTGTGGAAGCCGGGCGAGCTGGGCCTCGCCCGCGCCTGGGTCGCCGGTGACCTCGACGTCGAGGGCGACCTTTACCAGGCCCTGGACACGATGGCGGAGTTCATCTGGGAGCGCGACGACGATGCCAGGAGCCTGCGGCAGTCCCTGCGCGACCCGGAGTTCCGCGCCGCGGCCCGCTCCCTGCTCGCCCTCTCCGCCCCCTTCCTGCCGCCCGCCCCGCCGCCCGAGGAGATGCGCAGACACGGCCGTCTCCACCTGCACACCAAGGGCAGCGACCGCCGCGCCATCAGCCACCACTACGACGTCGGCAACGACTTCTACGAGCTCGTGCTCGGCCCTTCGATGGTCTACTCCTGCGCCTACTGGGAGACGCCCGACGGCACCCTGGAGGACGCCCAGCGCGACAAGCTCGAACTCGTCTCCCGCAAGCTCGGCCTGAAGCCCGGCATACGGCTGCTCGACGTCGGGTGCGGCTGGGGCTCCATGGCGATCCACGCGGCACGCGAGCACGGCGTGAGCGTCGTGGGCGTCACCCTCTCCCAGGAACAGGCCGCCTACGCCAGGAAGCGGGTGGCCGAGGAGGGGCTGACGGACCGGATCGAGATCCGCGTCCAGGACTACCGCGACGTGCGCGACGGGCCGTACGACGCCATCAGCTCCATCGGCATGGCCGAACACGTCGGAGGCGAACGCTACTTGGAGTACGCCCGCGACCTGTACGCCCTCCTCAGGCCCGGCGGGCGGCTGCTCAACCACCAGATCGCGCGGCGCCCGCAGGCCGACGAATCGGCGTACTCCGTGGACGAGTTCATCGACGCGTACGTCTTCCCCGACGGGGAGCTGGCACCCGTGGGCAGCACGGTGGCGCTCCTGGAGCGGGCCGGGTTCGAGGTCCGCGACCTGGAGTCCATCCGCGAGCACTACGCCCTCACCCTGCGCCGCTGGGTCGCGAACCTGGAGGCGCGCTGGGCGGAGGGCCAGCAGCTCACCTCACCCGGCCGAGCCCGCATCTGGCGCCTCTACATGGCCGCCTCCGCGCTCGCCTTCGAACACAACCGCATCGGCGTCAACCAGGTCCTCGCCGTGAAGACCCCGGAGACCGGGGCGTCGGGTCTGAGCCTGCGGACAAGGGACTGGCGCGGCTAACGCGTCGGGCCCGGACGCATCGACGTCCGGGCCCGACTCGTGTACCGCTCAAGCCCGCGCGGCTACTCGCTCTTGATGGCCATCAGCGGGTTCAGCTTCGCCGCGCTGCGGGCCGGCCACATCGCCGCGAGGACACCGACCAGGGCCGCGATCCCGAGGAAGATCACGATCCGGCCGAGCGGGATCTCCATGGAGTACGTGGAGACGCTGTTCGCGATGGTGCCGCCCGCGACCCAGCCCATGAAGAGGCCGAGACCGATGCCGAGCACCGCGCCGAACAGGGAGATGATGACCGCCTCCAGGCGCACCATCTGCTTGACCTTCGCGCGGTCCAGGCCGATCGCCCGCAACATGCCGATCTCGTGCTTCCGCTCGAACACCGACATCGCGAGGGTGTTGATGACGCCGAGCACCGCGATGAGGACGGCCATGGCGAGCAGGCCGTAGAGCATGTTCAGCATCATGTTGATGGCGCCGGCCACCTGGTTGCTGATCGCGTCCTTGTCCTGGATGGTGATGGCCGGGTTGTCGCCGAGGGCGTCGACGATGGTGTCCTCGGCCTTGCCGGAGGTGCCGCCCTTCATCTTCACGAGGACCTGCTTGTCGACGACCTTGGTCAGGTGCGGGTCGACGGCGGAGGTCGGCGCGAAGAGGCCGTTGAGCATCTCGTTGCCCTCGTAGACGCCCGCGACCTTCAGCTCGACCTTCTTGCCGTCGTCGTCGAACTTCAGCGGGAAGGTGTCGCCCGTCTTGAGGCCCTTCTCCTTGGCGGTGTCCGTGTCGACGAGCGCGCCGCCGGACTTCAGGCCCTCCACCGAGCCGCTGGTGAAGTCCAGGCCGACCAGCTTGCCGAAGGTCTTCGGGTCGACGCCGGAGATGGGGACGTAGCCGCCGTCGACCTCGCCGTTGGTGCTGCGCAGCGGGGTGGTCGCCGCGACGTCCGGGAGCTTGGCCAGCTTCTCGCGGACCTCGGGGGCCAGCGGCTGGAAGTTCGCCATGGAGACGCTGTAGTCGGCCTTCATGGCGCCGGCGGCCATCTTGTTGATGGCGGTGCTCATCGAGGTGGCGACCACGGTCATCGCCGTGATGAGGGTGAGGCCGATCATCAGGGCCGCGGCCGTGGAGGCCGTGCGGCGCGGGTTGCGCACCGAGTTGAGGCGCGACAGCTTGCCGGGGACGCCGAACGGCTTCAGGAGCGGCGCCGACGCGGCGATGAACGGACGCGACAGCAGCGGCGTGAGGACGATGACGCCGACGAGCATGACGCCCGCGCCGCCCGACTTCACGTAGTTGTCCTTCATGAAGAGCATCACCGCGCCGAGCGCGACGATGAGCGAACCGATGGTGTTGCGGACCACCAGGCCGCGCACGGTCGGCGTCGCGTGGACGCTGTTCATCGCGGCGACCGGCGGGATCTTCGCGGCGCGGCGGCCCGGCAGCCAGGCGGCCAGCATGGTCACGACCACGCCGATGAGCAGTGCCACGACGATCGTGGTCGGCGCGATGACGAGCGGTCCGTCGGGCAGCGAGGCGCCGGCGGAGTTCATCAGGGACTCCAGGCCCACGGCCACGCCGATGCCGAGCGCGAAACCGCTCACGGCGGCGATCATGCCGACGAGGAACGCCTCGATCAGCACGGAGCGCGTCACCTGGCGGCGCGAGGCGCCGACGGCCCGCATGAGCGCGAGCTCCTTGGTGCGCTGGGCGACCAGCATGGTGAAGGTGTTGGCGATGATGAAGATGCCGACGAAGAGCGCGATGCCCGCGAAGATGAGCAGGATCTGGCTCATCGAGCTGGTCTGCTCCTCGATCATGTCGTCCTGCTGGGCCTTGAGCTCGCCGCCCGTCATCGTCGAGGAGTCCTTGGGCAGGATCTTCTCGACCGACTTCTCCAGGGCCGCCTCGGAGGTGCCCGCGGCCGCCTTCACGTCGATCTCGTCGTACTGGTTCTTGTTGAGCGCCTTGAGCGCCGTCTCGTTGTCGAAGACGACCAGGCTGCCGCCCGCGACGACACTGCCCTCGTCGGTGTCGAAGATGCCGCTGACCTTCGCGGTGCGCACCGGGCCGTCGGTGGAGTAGCGGACGGAGTCGCCCACCTTGTAGCCGGTACGGCCGGCGGTGCGGGAGTCGAGGGCGATGTCACCGGCGGACTTCGGGGCGGCGCCCTCGGTGAAGTCGTAGCGCGGGTCCTTGCCGTCCTTGCCCGGGAAGTAGTTGGCGCCGGTGGTGCCCCACTCGCCGCCCACCAGCTTGCCGTCCTTGTCGGCGAGCGCGGTGAAGCCGGAGACGGAGCCGAGCACGGAACCGGCGCCGGGCAGCCCGTCGGCCTTCTTCAGGAGGGAGTCGGTGAGCTCGGGCTTCTGCTTGGGGCCGTGGCTGTCGTCACCGGAGTAGGTGCTGTCGGACGTGATGGCGACGGAGACGTGGTCGAAGCTCTTCGCCGACTTGTTCTTGTAGGCGTTGCCGAAGGTGTCGGTGAAGACGAGGGTGCCGGAGACGAAGGCGACGCCGAGCATGACGGCGAGCACGGTCATCAACAGCCTGGCTTTGTGCGTGAGCACGTTGCGCAGGGCGGTACGGAACATGGGTGGGAGTCCAGGTGAAAAGGGAGGGGCGGCGGAGCGCCCCTTCAGGGGCGCGGGGAACTGCGCGACCAGCCACGGCCGACCCGCAGTCGAGGAGGGGGGTGACCGGCGCCTAGCTGGTCCGGCCCTTCGCGTCGAAGTGCTTCATGCGGTCGAGCACCCCGTCCGCGGTCGGCCGGTGCATCTCGTCGACGACGCGCCCGTCCGCGAGGAAGATCACGCGGTCCGCGTACGACGCGGCGACCGGGTCGTGGGTGACCATCACGACGGTCTGCCCGAGGTCGCGCACGGAGTTGCGGAGGAAGCCGAGGACCTCCGCGCCGGAGCGCGAGTCGAGGTTTCCGGTCGGCTCGTCACCGAAGATGATCTCCGGCTGGGAGGCGAGCGCGCGGGCCACGGCCACGCGCTGCTGCTGGCCGCCGGAGAGCTCGGTGGGCCGGTGCTTGAGGCGCCCGGAGAGGCCGACCATCTCGATGACCTGCTCGACCCACTCGCGGTTCGGCTTGCGGCCCGCGATGTCCATCGGCAGCGTGATGTTCTCCAGAGCTGTCAGGGTCGGCAGTAGGTTGAACGCCTGGAAGATGAATCCGATCTTGTCGCGGCGGAGCTTCGTGAGCTGCTTGTCCTTGAGCGTGGACAGCTCGGTGTCGCCTATCCGCACGGAGCCCGAGCTGAAGCTGTCCAGGCCGGCGACGCAGTGCATCAGGGTCGACTTGCCGGAGCCCGAGGGGCCCATGATCGCGGTGAACTCGCCCTGCCCGAAGTCGACGGAGACCCGGTCCAGGGCGACCACCTGGGTCTCACCCTGTCCGTACACCTTGGAGAGTTCCGTGGCGCGCGCGGCCACGGCGGTGGCGCGAGTGGCGAAAGGGGTGGTGGTCACGGGGTGGTGCTCCTGTCGGGACGACGAGTGGGGACGTACTCCATCGTCCCGGCCGATCAGCGCGCTGTAGTCAGCCGCTGTTCCGGTTCCCGGGGCCCTCTTGAGTCGGACTTGAGGGCGTCCTGTCATACCTGGGGATGACGTGCGTCCCTGATGCGGAAAGGAGGAGAAAGCGGGACCGGGAGCGCCGGGAGGGCTAAATTCCGTCATTCCGTGCAGAGGCCCACGAGACCGGCCGGGCCCGGGGAAGGGCCTCCGGCATGTACCAACGGACCGTGACAACGGCTGATGCACCCTCAGACGTCAATAAAATAAGACAACATCGGGCTGTCCTTCCGCTGTTCGGGGGATGCCTCCCGATAGGGTCGAAGCCTCGACGCGGAGCCCATGGCCTGCCCGGATGGTGGAATGCAGACACGGCGAGCTTAAACCTCGCTGCCCCTCGGGGGCGTGCCGGTTCGAGTCCGGCTCCGGGCACATCCGCTGATTGACGAAGGTGCCGCTGGCACCACTCCCTCCTGGCCCGCGGGGTCACCCGGGCGGCGGAACGGTACCGATCCGGGAACAGTACGCCCCGGGTCGAGCGTTCTCCCTCACAGAGAGGGAAAGATCCTCCCCAAGCACTAGGCCCATCCCTTTGCCTACGCATTACTCTTGAGGCAAAGCCACACACGGTGGCCATGGAGGAGTGAAATGAGGAGCAGTAACCCGGTCTTCTCGCGACGGGGGTTCAGCCGCGACAACGGCTTCGCCGGCTTCGGCGCGCAGCCGCAGGCCGGGGGACCCGCAGCCGCGACCCAGACCCAGCAGGGCAACCCGTACGCGCAGGGCAATCCGTACGCAGGCGGCCAGCAGGCCCCGGCGACCAATCCCTACGCCACCAATCCGTACGCCCAGCAGGACCTGCAGCACGGCGCGCCCCAGGCGCCCGTAACCACCGCGGGACGCATGACGATGGACGACGTCGTCATGCGCACCGCGACCACGCTCGGCACGCTCGTGGTCACGGCCGCGCTCGCCTGGGCGCTGCTGCCGGTGGACGACGCGAACATCAGCAAGTCGTACGGCATCGCGATCGGCGCCGGCCTTGTCGCGATGGTGCTCGGCCTCGTCCAGGCCTTCAAGCGCAAGGCCTCGCCCGCGCTGATCCTGACGTATGCCGCACTGGAAGGCGTCTTCCTCGGCGTCGTCTCCAGCGTCGTCGACAACCGCATCGCGAGCGGCGCGGCCATGCAGGCCGTGCTCGGCACGATGGCCGTCTTCATCGGCGTCCTCGTGGCCTACAAGGCGGGCTGGATCCGCGTCAACCGCCGCTTCTACGGCTTCGTGATGGCCGCGGCCCTCGGCTTCCTGCTGCTGACCTCCGTGAACCTGCTGTTCATGGTCTTCGGCGGCGGTGACGGCCTCGGCTTCCGCAGCGGTGGCCTCGGCATCGCGTTCGGCATCGTCGGCATCCTGCTCGGCGCCTGCTTCCTGGCCCTCGACTTCAAGCAGGTCGAGGACGGCATCGCGTACGGCGCCCCGAAGGAAGAGGCCTGGCTCGCCGCGTTCGGTCTGACGATGACGCTCGTCTGGATCTACATGGAGTTCCTGCGCCTGATCGCCATCTTCTCGGGCAACGACTGATCGTTCCCGGCGGCTCGGGCGGCGGGCGTGAAGCAGCGGGTGAGGCCGGTGGTGGGGTCGGTGATACGGATCGGAGC
>NZ_JBFAHP010000041.1:0-79219 GCF_040654255.1 Streptomyces sp. NPDC050732 | reverse complement strand
GTGCCCCCGGGGCCCGGCGCCCGCCCGCGGCCGGCCCCCCGCGCCGCCCGACGGCGGACCCACAGCAGACGTAGCCACCGCACTGCACGAAGGGGAAGCCATGACAGCGACGACCGACGGAAGCACCGGAGCGGCCACGCCCCGCGCAGCCTCGGCCAGCCAGCCCACCCAGCCCGCCGACCGGATCGACACCCCGGTCGACCGGATCGACCACATCGACACGGTCGCCGCGCCCCCAGGCACCCGTGAGACCGCCGAGCGCGCCGTACAGCGCTCCACAGACTTCCTGCTCTCCCGCCAGGACGCCGAAGGCTGGTGGAAGGGCGACCTCGAAACCAATGTGACCATGGACGCCGAGGACCTCCTCCTGCGGCAGTTCCTCGGCATCCGGGACGAGCACACCACGCACGCCGCCGCGCTCTTCATCCGCGGCGAGCAGCGCGACGACGGCACCTGGGCCACCTTCTTCGGCGGGCCCGGCGAACTCTCCACCACCATCGAGGCGTACGTCGCGCTGCGCCTGGCCGGCGACCGGCCCGACGAGCCGCACATGGCCAAGGCGGCCGCGTGGGTCCGCGAGCAGGGCGGCATCGCCCGGGCCCGGGTCTTCACCCGGATCTGGCTCGCCCTGTTCGGCTGGTGGAAGTGGGACGACCTGCCCGAACTCCCGCCGGAGCTCATCTACTTCCCCAAGTGGGTCCCACTCAACATCTACGACTTCGGCTGCTGGGCGCGGCAGACCATAGTGCCGCTCACCATCGTCTCCGCCAAGCGGCCCGTGCGCCCCGCACCCTTCGCCCTGGACGAGCTGCACACCGACCCGCGCGTCCCGAACCCCGCCCAGCCCCTGGCGCCGGTGGCGAGTTGGGACGGCGTCTTCCAGCGGCTCGACAAGGCGCTGCACGTCTACCACAAGGTCGCGCCGCGCCGGCTGCGCAAGGCCGCGATGAACAGCGCCGCCCGCTGGATCATCGAACGCCAGGAGAACGACGGCTGCTGGGGCGGGATCCAGCCGCCCGCCGTCTACTCCGTCATCGCGCTGCACCTGCTCGGCTACGACCTGGAGCACCCCGTCCTGAAGGCCGGGCTCGCCTCGCTGGACCGGTTCGCCGTGTGGCGCGAGGACGGCGCGCGGATGATCGAGGCCTGCCAGTCGCCCGTGTGGGACACCTGCCTGGCGACCATCGCGCTCGCGGACGCCGGACTGCCCGCGGACCACCCGCAGTTGGTGAAGGCCGCCGACTGGATGCTCAGCGAGCAGATCGTGCGGCCGGGGGACTGGTCGGTGCGCAGACCCGAACTGGCCCCGGGCGGATGGGCGTTCGAGTTCCACAACGACAACTACCCCGACATCGACGACACCGCCGAGGTCGCTCTCGCGCTGCGCCGGGTCGCGCACCCGGACCGGGCGCGCCTGGAGAACGCCATCGAGCGCGGGGTGCGCTGGAACCTCGGCATGCAGTCGAAGAACGGTGCCTGGGGCGCCTTCGACGTCGACAACACCAGCCCCTTCCCCAACCGGCTGCCGTTCTGCGACTTCGGCGAGGTCATCGACCCGCCCTCCGCCGACGTCACCGCGCACGTCGTGGAGATGCTCGCCGTCGAGGGCAGGACGCACGACCCGTGCACCCGGCGCGGCATCGAGTGGCTGCTCGCCGAACAGGAGCCTGACGGCGGCTGGTTCGGCCGCTGGGGCGTCAACTACCTCTACGGCACGGGGTCGGTGGTTCCCGCGCTGGTCACCGCGGGCCTGCCCGCCTCGCACCCCGCGATCCGCCGGGCCGTGCGCTGGCTGGAGTCGGTGCAGAACGACGACGGCGGCTGGGGTGAGGACCTGCGCTCCTACCGCGACCGCGGCTGGGTCGGGCGCGGCACGTCGACCGCGTCGCAGACCGCCTGGGCGCTGCTCGCGCTGCTCTCGGCGGGCGAGCGCGAGGCCAAGTCCGTGGAGCGGGGCGTCGCCTGGCTCGCCGCGACGCAGCGCGAGGACGGCTCCTGGGACGAGCCGTACTTCACCGGCACCGGCTTCCCTTGGGACTTCTCCATCAACTACCACCTGTACCGGCAGGTGTTCCCGCTCACCGCCCTCGGCAGGTACGTCCACGGAGAGCCCTTCGCCGGCGGCTCCGGCGCCCACCCCGGCAAGGGCAGCTGATGGACGGGACCCCGGCCCCGCGGCCGGGACCCGCGCCGCTGCTGATCGCCTGCGCGCTCGGCATCGAACGCCTCGCCCTGCGCACCGGCGACCGCAGCGGCGCGCCGGGAACCATGACCGTGCTGCGCACCGGCATGGGCCCCAAGAACGCCGAGCGTGCCGTCAGCGGTGCGCTCGGAGAGGAAACCCTGCGCGACGCGGCCGTTCTGGCCACCGGCTTCTGTGCCGGACTCGCCCCCGGCATGCACCCCGGCGACCTCGTCGTCGCCGCGGAGACCAGGGACGCGCGCGGCAGCACCCCCTGTACGGGAACCGGTCTGCTGGTCGAGGAGCTGACGCGGGCCGTGCCCGGCCGCGCCGTGCACACCGGACCGCTCACCGGCTCCGACCACGTCGTCCGCGGGCCCGAGCGGGGCGCACTCCTGGCCACCGGCGCGATCGCCGTGGACATGGAGTCCGCCGCCACGCTGCACAGTGCGGTACGCGCCGGACAGCGGGCCGTTGCCGCCGTCCGGGTGGTCGTGGATGCCCCACAGCACGAACTCGTCCGCATCGGCACGGTGCGCGGTGGAATATCAGCTTTCCGCGTTCTTCGTGCCGTGCTCCCCGCTTTCTTTGAATGGCACCGTTCTTCGCTGCTCCCCCGGAGGTGAGCCAGATGGCCATGCCGCTTCGTCAGTCCATCAAGGTAGCTACGTATCTCTTTGAACAGAAGCTGCGCAAGCGCGACAAGTTTCCGCTGATCGTCGAATTGGAACCGCTCTTCGCCTGCAACCTGAAGTGCGAGGGGTGCGGAAAGATCCAGCACCCGGCCGGGGTCCTGAAGCAGCGCATGCCGGTGGCCCAGGCCGTGGGTGCCGTTCTTGAGTCGGGTGCGCCGATGGTCTCCATCGCCGGCGGCGAGCCCTTGATGCACCCTCAGATCGACGAGATCGTCCGGCAGTTGGTGGCGAAGAAGAAGTACGTCTTCCTCTGCACCAACGCCATGCTGTTGCGCAAGAAGATCGAGAAGTTCACGCCGTCGCCGTACTTCGCGTTCGCCGTGCACATCGACGGCATGCGGGAGCGGCACGACGAGTCCGTCGCGAAGGAAGGCGTGTTCGACGAGGCGGTGGCGGCCATCAAGGAAGCCAAGAAGCGCGGTTTCCGCGTCACCACCAATTCCACCTTCTTCAACACGGACACTCCGCAGACCATCATCGAGGTCCTGAACTTCCTCAACGACGACCTGAAGGTCGACGAGATGATGCTGTCGCCCGCCTACGCCTACGAGAAGGCGCCCGACCAGGAGCACTTCCTCGGTGTCGAGCAGACCCGCGAGCTCTTCAAGAAGGCCTTCGCGGGCGGCAACCGGCTGCGCTGGCGGCTGAACCACTCGCCGCTCTTCCTGGACTTCCTGGAGGGCAAGGCGGACTTCCCGTGCACCGCGTGGGCGATCCCGAACTACTCGCTGTTCGGCTGGCAGCGGCCCTGCTATCTGATGAGCGACGGTTACGTCCCCACGTACCGGCAGCTCATCGAGGAGACCGACTGGGAGAAGTACGGCCGCGGCAAGGACCCGCGCTGCGCCAACTGCATGGCGCACTGCGGCTACGAACCGACCGCGGTCCTCGCCACCATGGGCTCCCTCAAGGAATCCATCCGTGCCGCCCGCGAGACGGTCTCGGGGAACCGCGGGTGACGTCATGAACGGGCCGACGGGGGCGCTCCCACCGGGGCGCCCCCTGTCACCGTGAGCTGAGAACGATCAGAGAGGGGGCTCGAACATGACCATTCTCGACACCATCCGGGGGCCACGCGACCTGAAGAAGCTCTCCAGGGCGGAGCTCGACGAACTGGCGGGGGAGGTCAGGGAGTTCCTGGTGCACGCGGTCGCCAGGACAGGGGGTCACCTCGGGCCCAACCTCGGGGTGGTGGAGCTGTCCATCGCCCTCCACCGGGTCTTCGAGTCGCCGGTCGACCGGCTCGTGTGGGACACCGGCCACCAGAGCTACGTGCACAAGCTGCTCACCGGCCGACAGGACTTCTCCAAGCTGCGCGGCAAGGGCGGCCTCTCCGGCTACCCCTCGCGCGAGGAGTCCGAGCACGACATCGTCGAGAACAGCCACGCCTCGACCGCGCTGGGCTGGGCCGACGGTCTCGCCAAGGCGCGCCAGGTCCTCGGCGAGCGGGGGCACGTGGTCGCCGTCATCGGGGACGGGGCGCTCACCGGGGGCATGGCCTGGGAGGCGCTGAACAACATCGCGGCCGCGAAGAACCGTCCGCTGATCATCGTCGTGAACGACAACGAACGCTCTTACGCCCCGACCATCGGCGGCCTCGCCGACCACCTCGCCACCCTCCGTACGACGGACGGCTACGAGCGGGTCCTCGCCTGGGGGAAGGACCTGCTCCAGCGCACCCCCGTCGTCGGACGGCCGCTGTACGATTCGCTGCACGGCGCCAAGAAGGGCTTCAAGGACGCCTTCGCGCCCCAGGGGATGTTCGAGGACCTGGGGCTCAAGTACGTCGGGCCGATCGACGGGCACGACATCGGCGCCGTCGAGTCGGCGCTGCGCCGCGCGAAGCGCTTCCACGGCCCCGTGATCGTCCACTGCCTGACCGAGAAGGGCCGCGGCTACGAACCCGCGCTCGCCGACGAGGCCGACCGCTTCCACACCGTGGGCGTCATGGACCCGCTCACCTGCGAGCCGCTCGCCCCCTCCGACGGCCCGTCCTGGACCTCCGTGTTCGGGGACGAGATCGTCCGCATCGGCGCCGAGCGCGACGACGTCGTCGCCATCACCGCGGCGATGCTGGGCCCGGTCGGCCTGACGAAGTTCGCGGCGGCCTACCCCGACCGGGTGTGGGACGTCGGCATCGCCGAGCAGCACGCCGCGGTGTCGGCCGCGGGGCTCGCGACGGGCGGCCTGCATCCGGTCGTCGCGGTGTACGCCACCTTCCTCAACCGCGCCTTCGACCAGCTCCTGATGGACGTGGCGCTGCACCGGTGCGGCGTCACCTTCGTGCTCGACCGCGCGGGCGTCACGGGCGTCGACGGCGCCTCCCACAACGGCATGTGGGACATGTCGGTCCTCCAGGTCGTGCCGGGGCTGCGGATCGCGGCGCCGCGCGACGCCGGGCAACTGCGGGCGCAGCTGCGGGAAGCGGTCGCCGTGGACGACGCGCCGACCCTCGTCCGGTTCCCCAAGGAGTCGGTGGGGCCCGAGATCCCCGCCGTGGACCGCGTCGGCGGCATGGACGTGCTGTTCCGTGAGCCGGACCCGGACGTGCTGCTCGTCGCGGTCGGGGTGATGGCGCCGGTCTGTCTGCAGGCGGCCGAACTGCTCGGGGCGCGCGGGCTGCGCTGCACCGTCGTCGACCCGCGCTGGGTCAAGCCGGTCGACCCGGAGCTGCCCGGCCTCGCGGCGGGGCACCGCGTCGTCGCCGTCGTCGAGGACAACAGCCGCTCCGCCGGGGTCGGCGCGGCGGTCGCGCTGGCGCTCGGCGACGCCGAAGTGGACATCCCCGTCCGGCGGTTCGGCATCCCCGAGCAGTTCCTCGCGCACGCCAAGCGGGGCGAGGTCCTCGCCGACCTCGGTCTCACCCCGGTCGAGATCGCGGGCCGGATCAGCGCCACGCTGGCGGCCAAGGAGGGCGCGCACAAGTACGGTCCCGGCAAGGAGCACAGCGTATGACCAAGGAGTTCGACCTCGGCAGGCTCCTCGCGGAGAGGGGAGCCGAGCGGTACGAACTGCATGCCCGGCACCTCAACCACCAACTGCCGCGCATGCTGCACACCATCGGCTTCGACAAGGTCTACGAGCGGGCCGAGGGCGCGTACTTCTGGGACGCGGAGGGCAACGACTACCTCGACATGCTTGCGGGCTTCGGCGTGATGGGCCTCGGCCGGCACCACCCCGTCGTACGCAAGGCGCTGCACGACGTCCTCGACGCCTCCCTCGCCGACCTCACCCGGTTCGACTGCCAGCCGCTGCCCGGCCTGCTCGCCGAGCGGCTGCTCACCCACAGCCCGCACCTGGACCGGGTGTTCTTCGGCAACAGCGGCACGGAGGCCGTCGAGACGGCGCTGAAATTCGCCCGTTACGCGACAGGGAAGCCGCGGGTGCTCTACTGCGCGCACGCCTTCCACGGGCTGACCACCGGCTCCCTCTCCGTCAACGGCGAGGACGGGTTCCGGGACGGCTTCGCGCCGCTGCTGCCGGACACCGCGGTCCCGCTGGGCGATCTCGACGCGCTGCGCCGGGAGTTGGGGGAGGGCGACGTCGCCGGGCTGATCGTCGAGCCCATCCAGGGCAAGGGCGTGCACGAGAGCCCGCCCGGATACCTGCGCGCCGCCCAGGAGTTGCTGCACCGGCACAAGGCGCTGCTGATCGCCGACGAGGTGCAGACGGGCCTCGGCAGGACCGGCGAGTTCTACGCGTACCAGCACGAGGAGGGCGTCGAGCCCGACCTGGTCTGCGTGGCCAAGGCGCTGTCGGGCGGCTATGTGCCGGTCGGCGCGACGCTCGGCAAGGACTGGATCTTCAAGAAGGTCTACTCGTCGATGGACCGGGTCCTCGTGCACTCGGCGAGCTTCGGCTCGAACGCGCAGGCCATGGCGGCCGGCCTCGCCGTCCTGTCGGTGATGGAGGACGAGAAGGTCGTCGAGAACGCCCGGGTCACGGGGGAGCTGCTCAGGTCCCGGCTGGCCGCCCTCGTCGACCGCTATGAGCTGCTGAGCGAGGTGCGCGGCCGCGGGCTGATGGTCGGCATCGAGTTCGGGCGCCCCAAGTCGCTGAAGCTGCGCGGCCGTTGGACGATGCTGCAGGCCGCCCGCAAGGGGCTCTTCGCGCAGATGGTCGTCGTACCGCTGCTGCAGAAGCACCGCATCCTCACCCAGGTGTCCGGGGACCACTTGGAGGTCATCAAGCTGATTCCGCCGCTGATCGTGGGGGAGCGTGAGGTGGACCGGTTCGTGACGGCCTTCACCGCCGTGATGGACGAGGCGCACAGCGGCGGCGGGCTGATGTGGGACTTCGGCAGGACGCTGGTGAAACAGGCGGTCGCCAACCGCTGAGCCGCGCGGCCCGGCCGCGCGAGCCGACCTTTTGCCTCTGGGGCAAGAAAGTTGCCCAGGAGGCAAGGGTCTGGCTCAATCAGGGACATGAGCCCTGCCGAGCCCGGCGCGTCCGGGGAGCCCGTCGAGCCCTCCCGGCCGGCCGAAGCGCTGCCCGCCGTCGCGCCCCAGCTGCGCGAACTGCGCCGCCGCGCGTCCCTCACGCTGGAGGCCGCCGCCCGCACCGCCGGGCTCTCGCCCGCCCATCTGTCCCGCCTGGAGACCGGGCAGCGCCAGCCGTCGCTGCCGATGCTGCTCACGCTCGCACGTGTCTACGGTACGACGGTCTCGGAGCTGCTCGGCGAGACGGTCGCCGACCGGGACGCGGTCGTCCGCGCGGCGGACATGGAACCGACCGCCGCCGGCGGCTGGACCTACTGGCAGGCGGGCGCCTCCGGCCGGGGCATGCAGGCGCTGCGCGTGCACGTGCCGCACGGCGCCCAGGGCGACATCGTGCGCGTGCACCCCGGCGAGGAGTGGCTGTACGTCCTGAAGGGACGGCTGCGGCTGCGCCTCGGCGACACCGCGCACACCCTCGGTCCGGGGGACAGCGCGCACTTCGACTCGCTGACCCCGCACCGGATCGCCGCCGCCGACCGGGGCGGCGCCGATCTCCTCTTCGTCCACACGCTGCTGCAGAGCCCCGCCACCGCGCTGTGCCTCGGTGGCCCCACTCAGGGAGACCCGACATGACGGAACCGGAACAGCAGGGACCGGACCGGCCGAAACGGCCCTCGCCCAGCACCATGGAGGAGAAGTTCCCCCGGGCGCTCTGGGTCCGCCTGATCATCTATGTGGCGGTGGGCCACATCTTCGCGGCCTTCATCTATCTGCTGTTCGAGCTGGGCGCGAAGAACCAGTAGCTCAGTCGAGCAGGCGCTCGCGGAGGCGCTCACGGGTCTCCGCGCTCACCTTGAGACCCACGGAGAGATAGGTGTCGACGTCGCCCCAGGTCTGCTCGATCGTCTCGTAGGCCGCCGCCAGATACTCGGCGCGGGCGTCGAAGAGCGGGTCGAGGAGCTCCATGACCTCGGGCGACATCGCGTCCGCGGAGTTGTCCGAGCGGTGCACCTTGTAGCGGCGGTGCTTCACGTTCGACTGGAGGTAGTCCGCCTCGATCGCGTCGCGCTCCACGCCGACGGCGAGAAGGGTGACGGCTATGGACAGACCCGCGCGGTCCTTGCCCGCCGCGCAGTGCATCAGCGCCGGAACGCTGTCCTCGGCGAGCGCGTGCAGCACCTTGCTGTGCTCGGCGGTGCGCTCCTTGATGATCGTGCGGTACGCCGCCGCCATCCGGGCCGCGCCCCGGCCGTCCGAGAGGATCGAGCGCAGCTGGTCGAGGTCGCCGTCGCGCACCATCTTCCAGAACTCGGCGCCGTCGGCCGGGTCGGTCAGCGGCAGGTTCACGTTCCGTACGCCCGGCAGCGCGACGTCCGGGCCTTCGAGGCGCTGGTCGGCGGCGTTGCGGAAGTCGAAGATCGTGTGCAGGCCCAGCGAGGAGAGGAACGCGGCGTCGTCCGCCGTGGCGTGCGCGAGGTGACCGCTGCGGAACAGGCGGCCCTGACGGACGCGCCGGCCGTCCACCGTCGGGAGCCCGCCCACGTCACGGAAGTTGCGCACTCCGGCGAGCTGGGGCTCTGCCAGCGCTGACACCTCTGACAGATCAGTCGGCGGGACCTGCTGCGTCACGGGCTCTCCTCGGGCTCATCGGCCGGCGCGGCTCGCCGGTAGGTGCGCCTTTGACGATACGACATGCGTTCCTGGGACAATCACCCCTTCAGTCGAGGGGTTCGCCGGTCTCCAGCAGGGACTTGAGGCTGGAGAGGATCGCCGGCCAGCCCTGGCTGCACATGGAGTGCAGGGTCCCGGCGGCGTCGAACTCGTGCGTGACGGTGAGCTTGACCTGGTCGCCGTGGGGCTCCAGGTCGAAGGTGACCCGCGAGCGGCGCTCGCTCGCCAGCCGCGCGCGCAGCTCCTCGTCGATGCCGTTCGCCTCGGCCCACTGCGGACTGAAGGTGTGCCAGGTGTACGCAAGGCGGCGATGCGGTTCGTGGACCAGGACGACCTGCTCGGGGTCCTCGGTCGTGGCCCCCGTCTCGGTCCAGGTCATCGGGGAGCCCTGCGCCCAGTCGGTGCCGAAGCTGACACCCCAGTAACGGTGCGTGAAGGCCGGGTCGGTGAGCGCCTGCCAGAGCCGCTCCGGAGTGGTGCGGATGTACGTCGTGTACACGAACGTCCTGCTGTCCGTGTTGTCTGCGTTGTCTGTGTTGCCCGTGTCGTCCATGGGTGTCTGCTCCAATGCTCTCTTCAGGTCCGCGAGGGCGTTGACCCGGTCGCGGTCGAACCGGCTGATCCACCGCTCGGCGATGGCGTTGATCGGTGCGGCGTTGAGGTAGTGCAGCTTTTCCCGCCCCTGCCGCACCGTGGTCACCAGCTGGGCGTCCTCCAGCACGGCCAGGTGCTTGCTGACCGACTGGCGCGCCATGTCAAGACCCGCGCACAGCTCCCGCAGGGTCTGGCCGTTGCGGTCCCGCAGCCGGTCAAGGAGCTCCCGCCGCACGGGATCGCCCAATGCCTTGAACGCCGCGTCCACCCTCCGTCACCCCCAGTCATGCAGCCGAAAAGCTGCCTCTCCATGATTGGCAGCCCGTTGGCTGCATGTCAACCGGTGAGCCGCCGCGCCAGGTGGCACGATGTGGGGACGAGCGCGTGCCCAGTGGCAATCCATGGATCGGGCGGGGGCCTGATGATCGAGACCGGTGCCGACGGCCGAACGTGGCTGCTCTCCGGACCCAGGAGCAGCTACGCCCTGCGGCTGACGGAACGCGACGAACTACTGCATCTCCACTGGGGGCCGCGGATCGCCCTCGCCGACGCGGAGGCGCTGGCCGCCGAGCCGCTGCCGCCCGAACGGCCCTTCGAGTCGCGGCTCGACGGGCGCGAGGAGTATCCGGTGGAGGGCGGGCCGCGCTTCGTGCCGCCGGCCCTCTCGGTGCGCGGCGGCGGCGTGCGCGGGACCGAGTGGCGGTACGAGAACGCGGCCGCCGCCGACGACGAGCTCCAGCTCCACTTCCTCGACTCCGTGCACCAGCTGCAGATCACGCTCATCTACCGGCTGCGCGGCGACGTCGTCGAGCGGCAGGTCATCCTCGTGCACCGGGGCGGGTTCGGCACGCCGGACCTGGAACTGCTGCGCGAGGACCCGGCGACCTGGACGCTGCCCCGGCGGGACCGCTGGCGCC
Source organism: Streptomyces sp. NPDC050732 (assembly GCF_040654255.1). Classification (NCBI taxonomy): domain Bacteria; kingdom Bacillati; phylum Actinomycetota; class Actinomycetes; order Kitasatosporales; family Streptomycetaceae; genus Streptomyces; species Streptomyces sp. NPDC050732. Next base: position 68,724 of record NZ_JBFAHP010000041.1, on the reverse strand, counting down.
TCTCGCAGCTGCACGGCCGCTGGGCGGCCGAGTCCCGGCTGACACGCGCCGACCTCACGTACGGCGAGAAGGTCATCGGCAGTCGGCGCGGCCACACCGGCCACCACCACCTGCCCTGGGTCGCGCTCGACGAGGGTGACGCCACCGAGGAGAGCGGCGAGGTCTACAGCTGCGCGCTCGCCTGGTCCGGTTCGTGGCGCATCTCCGTGCACCAACTCCCGGACGGCGCCGTGCAGATCACCGGCGGCAGCGGGCACGACGACTCAGGACAGCAGCTCCTCGCGCCGGGCACGGCCGTCGTCACCCCCGTCTTCGCGGGCCTGTGGACCGACCACGGCTTCGGCGGCGCCAGCCGTGCCTGGCACGCCTACCAGCGCGCCCACGTGATCCCGGACGCCGACACGCCCCGCCCCGTCCTCTACAACTCCTGGGAAGCCACCGGATTCGACATCTCCGAGGGGCAGCAGCGCAAGCTCGCCCGACGGGCCGCGGCGCTCGGCGTGGAGCTGTTCGTCGTCGACGACGCGTGGTTCGGCGAGCGGGTGAGCGACCGGGCGGGCCTCGGCGACTGGACCCCCAACCCGGACCGCTTCCCCGGCGGCCTCGGCCCGCTCGCCGACGAGGTGCACGAGCTCGGGATGCGGTTCGGCGTCTGGGTGGAACCGGAGATGGTCAACCCCGACAGCGACCTCTACCGCGCGCACCCCGACTGGGTGCAGCACCAACGCGGCCGTACGCGCACGGAGTACCGCAACCAGCTCGTCCTCGACCTCACCCGCGAGGACGTACGCGCCCACCTGTGGCGGCGGCTCGACCAACTCCTCTCCAGCGCGCCCATCGACTACGTGAAGTGGGACTTCAACCGCTCCTTCACTGACGTCGGCCGGCCCGGCGCCCCCTACCCCCAACAGCTCTGGTCAGGTCACACGCACGCCCTGTACGACCTCCTTGACCGGCTCCGCGCGGCGCATCCCACCGTGGCCTTCGAATCCTGCTCGGGCGGCGGCGGACGGATCGACCTCGGCATCCTCTCCCGCACCGACCAGGTGTGGACGTCCGACAACACCGACCCGCTGGACCGGCTGGCCATCCAGCACGGCTTCAGCCAGCTGCACCCCGCGCGCGTGATGGCCGCCTGGGTCACCGACAGCCCCAACACACAGCTGAACGGCCGGGCCAGCTCGCTGTGCTTCCGGTTCGTGAGCGCCATGGCGGGGGTGCTCGGCATCGGCGGTGACCTCACGCGGTGGACCGAGGGCGAGCTCGCCGAGGCGCGCGACTGGGTGGCTCTCTACAAAGAGATCAGACCCGTGGTGCAGCTCGGCGACCTCTACCGGCTGCGTCCGCCGGGGGAGGGACTGAGCGCCGTGCAGTATGTGTGCGACGACGAGTCCGTCGTCCTGGCCTGGCTGCGGGCGCAGGCGTACGGGGAGGAACCGGCGCCGGTGCGGCTGCGCGGGCTCGACCCGTCGGCGGCCTACTTCTGCCCGGACACGGGGGAGACGTACCGGGGCGCGGTGCTGCTCCATCGCGGGCTGCGGACCGGGCTCAAGGGGGACCTCGACGCGGCGGTGTTCCGGCTGCGGCGGGCGTGACGTGCAGCGAAAGGTGGATCGTGCACTTATTCCGAGTTGGGTGAATCTTGACCGGTGGCTTATCTCACCCACCGTCAACCCCTCCCTACGGTGGCGTAGGTCACTTAGAGAGGTGAAGGATGTGACGTCGTGAGCGCAGAGTCGACAACCTTCATCAAGCACCCCAACAACAACCGCGTATTCAACTCCTACGCAGCGGTCGGCGACAGCTTCACCGAGGGCGTGGGCGACCCGGGCCCCGACGGCACCTTCGTCGGCTGGGCCGACCGCCTCGCGGTCCTGCTGGACGACCGGGTACCCGAGCACACCTTCCGGTATGCCAACCTCGCCGTCCGCGGCAAGCTCCTCGACCAGATCGTCGAGGACCAGCTGCCACGGGCCAAGGAGCTCGCCCCCGACCTGGTGACGTTCTGCGCCGGGGGCAACGACATCATCCGGCCCGGCACCGATCCCGACGAGGTCGCCGAGCGGTTCGAGCGGGCCGTCGCCGACCTCACGTCGGCGGTCGGCACGGTCATGGTCACCACCGGCTTCGACACCCGTGGCGTCGCGGTGCTCAAGCATCTGCGCGGCAAGATCGCCACGTACAACATGCACGTCCGTGCCATCGCCGACCGGTACGGCTGCCCCGTGCTCGACCTGTGGTCCCTCAGGACCGTCCAGGACCGCCGGGCCTGGGACGGCGACCGGCTGCACCTCTCCGCCGAGGGCCACACGCGCGTGGCGCTGCGGGCCGCTCAGGTCCTGGGCCTCGACGTGCCCGCGGACCCCGACCAGGCCTGGCCCCCGATGCCGCCGCGCGGCACGCTGGAGGTGCGGCGCGACGACATCCACTGGGCGCGCGAGTATCTGGTGCCGTGGATCGGGCGGCGCCTGCGGGGCGAGAGCTCCGGGGACCACGTGGAGGCGAAGGGCTTCCGCAACCTCGACACCCTCAAGCTGCACATCGAGGCCGCTTCCTGAGCGGGCGGGCCCGTACGACCGGGGGATGACAACGGGGCGGACCGCGATCGCGGTCCGTCGCAGGAAGGGGGGACGGCGGCCGATGAGCCTTCGTCAGTACGAGTACGCCCTGGCCGTCGCCGAGCAGGGGTCGGTGACGGCGGCGGCGGAGCTGCTGCACGTCGCACAGCCGTCGGTGTCCCAGCAGATCCGTGGCCTGGAGCGCGAGCTCGGCGTGCAGCTCTTCGCCCGCACCCCGACCGGCCTGGTGCCCACGACGGTCGGCCGCGCCTTCCTGCGGGAGGCGGAGGTCGCGGTGAGCGCGTCGCGGCGGGCGCGGGCGACGGCGCGGGCCGGCGCCGACGAGCTGGTGGGCGAGTTGGTGGTCGCGGTGCAGATGGGCTTCGGCACGCGGCAGCTGCCGGGCGCGCTGGGCGCGCTGCGCCGCCGCTTCCCCCGGCTGGAGGTCACCGTCTTCGAGGAGCCGAGCTCCGCCGAGCTGGAGCGGCTGTGCCGCCGGGGCGTGGTGGACCTCGCCCTGATGGCGGCGTGCGAGCGGAGCCCCGCCGACGCCCACCACCTCGGCGACGAGGAGTTCGTCGTGGTCCTCGCCGACGGGCACCGGCAGCTCGCCGCGGACCGGGTCGAGCTGCGCGAACTGGACGGCGAGCCGTGGGTGAGGTTCGACCGCGACAGCGCGCTCGACGGCGTCCTGCTGAGCGTGCTGCGGGACAACGACCTCACCCCGACCACGGCCGCCCGCGTGTCCCAGACGGCGACGGCCGTGCGCTGGGCCGCCCACGGACTGGGCGTCACGCTCGTGCCGGCCTCCGCGGTGCCCCACGGTCACGAGCCCCTCGTCCGCCCGGTGTCGCCGGCCGTCGCCCAGCCCGTCATCGCCGTGCTCCGGGCCGGCGCGGGCCCGGCGGAGAAGGCCCTGCTCGCACTCCTGGGCAAGGAAACCTGGTCCGGTTCAGCCTCTGGGGAATTCACCTCCGTCCACGACGAGACTGCTGTCGGTGAGCCAGCTCGCCCGGTCGGACATGAGGAACAGCACCGCGTGGGCGATGTCCGCGGGCCGGCCGTCGCGCCCCAGCGGCACGGTGCCGGCGCCCTGACCCTGTGACGGGTCGAGGCGCGCCCACTGCTCCCGCGTCGCTTCGCCGCCCGGCGTGGCGACCCTGCCGGGAGTCACCGTGTTGACCCGGATCCCGAAGGGCGCCAGCTCCGAGGCCAGTCCCCGGCTGTAGTTCTCCAGAGCGGCCTTCGCCGCCGTGTAGGGCAGGAACGGCGGCGGCGTGGCGGGGACCGCGGCCGAGGAGACGTGCACGATCACCCCCGAACGCCGGTCCCGCATCCCCGGTACCAGCAGCGAGTCCAGCCGCACCGAGGCCAGGAAGTTCAGCTCCAGCGCGTCCTGCCACTCCTCGTCGGGAATGGCGGAGGTGCTCTCGTACGGTCGGCCTCCGCCCGCGTTGTGGACCACGACGTCCACCCCGCCGAGCTTCTCCTCCACGGACGCGGCGAGCGCCTCGGCGCCGGCCCGGGTCCGCACGTCGGCCGCCACGAAGGCGGCGCCTTCCGGCACCGTGCTCGACGCCGATCTGGCGGTCGTGAGCACCTGGGCGCCGGCGTCCAGGAGTTGGCGTACGACGGCCGCGCCGATTCCGCGAGAACCGCCTGTGACCAGGGCCCGCTTTCCCGCGAATTCTTGGGTTTCCGAGCCGTTGTCGATCGTGGTCATTCCACTGGTCCTCTCGTTACGTGATGTTCGCCCGACGGAACAGGAAAAGGCGTGCGCGGAAAGCGAGTTCGGGGAATTCGCGACGGCGCCTCGTCGAGCTGTTTCACCGTACGGCCGCGAAAGAACGGGCGACAAAGACCAAATGTCAGCAGGGGCCATAGGAGATTCCTATGGGGTGCCGCCGTGCGGGTGTGTGCGGTGATGAGGCCGGTGGCCGGCCGGCCGAGGAGGGCCGGCTGCGGCCCCGGTCCTGGCCCGGCGGCTCGGGACGGGCGCCCGCCCAGCACGCTCCCGGGGCCGGTGGACATAATGGGGAGGCCTATCCACCCCCCTCAGGAGGTCCCGTGTCCCGGTTCCTGATCCCCGGGCTTCGCTCGTTGCGATCCGCTGCCTTTGGAGCGGACCCCGCGGGTGCCCGGCTGGCCCGGATCCGCCGATCGCCGAACTTCTCCGTGGCCGAGGGGTCCTTCCAGAACCCCGTGGGGGCGCGGACCCGGCCGACCGGCTCGACCATGGAGTTCGCCAAGGTCTATTTCCGGAAGGAAGAGCGCGTACGCCGTGGGCCGGCCGGCACGGTCCCCGTGCACGCCACCACCCTCGCCGACCTCGCCAAGCCGCCGGCCGACGGTCTGCGGGTCACCTGGATGGGCCACTCCAGCGTCCTGGTCGAGATCGACGGGCGGCGGGTGCTCTTCGACCCGGTGTGGGGCGAGCGGTGTTCGCCGTTCTCCTTCGCCGGGCCCAAGCGGCTGCACCCGGTCCCGGTGCCGCTGGAGGCGCTCGGCCCGGTCGACGTCGTGGTGATCTCCCACGACCACTACGACCACCTGGACATGCCCACGATCAAGGCGCTGGCCGGTACGGACACGGTGTTCGCGGTGCCGCTCGGCGTCGGCGCCCACCTGGAGCGGTGGGGCGTGCCGGCGGACCGGCTCCGCGAGCTGGACTGGCACGAGACGGCGAAGGTGGCAGGGCTGACCCTCACGGCCACCCCCGCACGGCACTTCTGCGGCCGTGGCCTGCGCAACCAGCAGCACACGCTGTGGGCGTCCTGGGTGGTGGCGGGGCCGGAGCACCGCGTCTTCCACAGCGGGGACACCGGCTACTTCCAGGGCTTCCAGGACATCGGCGCCGAGCACGGCCCGTTCGACGTCACGATGATCCAGATCGGCGCCTACAGCGAATTCTGGCCCGACATCCACATGACGCCCGAGGAAGGTGTGCGGGCGCACCTGGACCTCCAGGGCGGTGAGCCACGCGGGGTGCTCCTGCCGATCCACTGGGGGACGTTCAACCTCGCCCCGCACGCCTGGTCGGAGCCGGGTGAGGGCACGGTCGCCGCCGCGCGCCGCGCGGACGCCGCGATCGCGCTGCCCTGTCCCGGCGAGCCCTTCGAGCCCGGCGCGGGGTCGCTGCCCGGCACGCTGTGGTGGCGCGGCGTCGCGGTCGAGCCGGACGGCGGCTGGCCGGGGTCGTCGACCATGGTCGTCCGCGCGATCGCCGGGCCCAAGACGGACAGCGGGGAGCACGAGACGGCGCCCGTCGGGTAGCAGCCCCGCCGGTGGCTCCGTCGGCGGCGGGCGGCCCCGCTCACGCCGCCCGTGCGCGGTGCCTGCGGACCGCGTCACGGTTGGCGCACCGCTGCGAGCAGTAGCGCTGCCGTCCGGTGCGTGAGGTGTCGGCGAAGATCGTGGTGCACTCGGTCACGGCGCACCGCCGCAGCCGGTGCATGCCCCGCCCCGCCAGATGCAGCGCGGTGCCGACGGAGATCAGCGAGAACAGCAGGGCGCCGAGCGGCTGCCGGTCCTCCCGGTAGTGCAGATGCCAGCCGTTGCCCGCGTGGTCGGTCAGCCGCGGGTGGGCGGCGGCCGCCGCCAGCATGGCGTTGACCAGCTCGGCGCGTTCGCTCTCGGCGGTGGCGTCGACCACCTTCTCCCAGGCGTCCAGGGCCTCCTGGGTGCGCGCCAAGTCGTCCGCGTCGACCGGGCGTTCGAGGGTGAGTCCGGCGGCGCGGCAGCGGTCCGCGAGCTCCTCCGCGCCGGCCGGGCGGGAGTTGGCGAGGTCGGCGGCCAGGTTCACGGCGTCCGTGCCGTAAGGGTTGAGGTGCATTCGGTCATTACAGCAGGGCGATCCGCGTATCGCGCCTGTGTACGACGGTAATCGGATCCCCGTGCGAGGCGTCATACCAGAGCGGGACGCTGCACCGCTGACTTTGTCAACTGCCCACCGCACGTGATGCGTTGCCGACTACCGTGAGTGGCCGTCGGGCGACGCAGGGATCACGACGCAGGGCTGACGTCGCGACCCGCCGACCCGGCACGGCGATGCCGCAACCACGCCGCAAAGAGGAGTCGGGCCGACCGCCGGACCCCCTCGTCGCAACGTACCGAGGACGCAGATGTCTCACCTACGCGCACCGGCCGCCCGCGCAGACCGCCGTGAGGGCGGCCGGCACGGCAGACCCGGCAGCCGGACCGCCGCCGCACTGCCCGAGACGCACATACGCCCGCAGCTCCTGCGGATCGCCGTGCTGCCGGCCGTCGCCGTGGGCCTGAGCGCCTGCGCGGCCGTGCTGTTCACTCTCCGCTCGACCGGCTCCCGGCCGAGTCCCGCCCTGCTCGTCGTCCTGACCGCCGCCGCGCTGGTCGGGCTCGTGGGCATCGCGCTCGCCGCCGTCGCCGCCGAGCGCGCCGCCAGGTCCGTGCACGACCGCGTCGGCGTGCTGCGCCGCGCCACCGCGCGCAGCCAGACCGAACTGCGCGGTGTCGTCGAACAGCTGCGCCGCGGCGACCAGCCACCGGCTCCCGGCGCGTCGGCCCCCGGCACACCGGCCCGAGCGCGGCCCGGCGGCGACGAGTTCGACCTGCTCGCCGACGAGCTGAACCGCGCCCATCAGGTCGCCGTCGGCGCTGTCGTCCAGGCCGCCCAGCTCTCCAGCCACGCGGGCAGCGAACAGAAGGTCGAGGTCTTCGTCAACCTCGCCCGGCGCCTGCAGTCCCTCGTGCACCGCGAGATCTCGCTGCTCGACGAGCTGGAGAACGAGGTCGAGGACCCCGAACTGCTCAAGGGCCTCTTCCACGTCGACCACCTCGCGACCCGCATCCGCCGGCACGCGGAGAACCTCGCCGTGCTCGGCGGCGCCGTGTCGCGCCGCCAGTGGAGCAACCCGGTCTCCATGACCGAGGTGATGCGCTCGGCCATCGCGGAGGTCGAGCAGTACTCGCGCGTCAAACTGGTCCCGCCGATCGACGGCACCCTGCGCGGACACGCCGTCGCCGACGTCATCCACCTGCTCGCCGAACTCGTCGAGAACGCCACGCTGTTCTCCGCGCCGCACACTCAGGTCCTGCTCCGCGCCAACCTCGTGACCGCCGGGCTCGCCGTGGAGGTCGAGGACCGGGGCCTCGGCATGCCCGTCGCCGAGCAGACGAAGATGAACCGGCTGCTCACCGACCCCGACCAGGTCAACGTCGCGAACCTGCTGCAGGACGGCCGCATCGGGCTCTACGTGGTCTCCGCGCTCGCCCGCAGGCACGGCGTCGCGGTGCGGCTGCAGACCAACATCTACGGCGGTGTCCAGGCCGTACTGATCCTGCCGCAGGAGCTGTTGGGCGCCGAGCAGCAGGCGGCGCAGGTCACCCGGCGCCGACCGGCCGCCGAGGCGGCGTCGCTGGGCGCCGCCGGGCACGTACGAGAAGGCGTACACGATGCCGGACAAGGCCACGGTGGCACACCGGGCGCGGTGCCCGAGTCCCGAACCGAGCCCCGCCCCACGCCCACCCCCACCCCCACCCCCGAACCCGTCCCCGTGCCGCCCCCGCCGCGCGCCGCGAACGGCACCCGGCCCGCCCCCCTCCCCGTGCGCGGCGCACGCGAGGACCGGCCGACGCCCGCCGACGCCACGCCCGGCATCCGGCCCGAGGACCGGCAGGCCGTCACCGAGCACGCCGCCGCTCCGCCGACACCGCGCAACGGCGCCGTGCGCGGCCGCGTCGAAAGGCCCCGGCTCCCCAAACGGCGCGCCCAGGAACACATCGCACCCCAGCTGCGGGACTCACCGGCGCCGCGGCCCGATCCCGACCAGGTCGTCGGCCACGACCCCGGACTGATGGCCGCGTTCCAGCGCGGCATCGGCCTCGCCCAGGCACAGGACGCGCGTGATCCCACCTCGTGGGAGCGCCCGGCCGACGCCCCGCACGACGGGCCGGGACACGGCGCCTGACCAGCACCGGGCCGGGCCCCGGTCCCCCACCCCTGCCCCCGCCCCCGCCCCCGCAGATCTACGTACGTCCGTACCTCAAGGAGTCGATCCACCATGGCGAGCGATGCGCCGACCGGCCATGTATCCGATCTCGACTGGCTGATGAGCGGCCTCGTGCAGCGCGTGCCGCACACCCACAGCGCCGTCCTGCTCTCCTCCGACGGGCTCGTGAAGTCGGTGCACGGCCTCGACCCGGACAGCGCCGACCACATGGCGGCCCTCGCCTCGGGGCTCTACTCGCTCGGGCGCAGCGCGGGCATCCGCTTCGGCGACGGCGGGGACGTCCGCCAGGTCGTCGTGGAACTGGACTCCACGCTCCTCTTCGTCTCCACCGCGGGCTCGGGCACCTGTCTGGCCGTGCTCGCCGGGCGTGACGCCGACGCGGCCGTCCTCGGTTACGAGATGGCGATGCTGGTCAAGAGCGTACGGCCGTACCTGATCACCGCGCCCCGGCAACCGGCCGGCGAACCCGCGCCGATGAGGCATTGAGGATGGCGGCCCCGCACGACGGGCCCTGGCTCGACGACGCCGCGGGACGGCTCGTCCGTCCCTACACCGTCAGCAACGGACGGACCAGACCGACCAGCCAACTCGACCTGCTCTCCCTGGTGATGGCGACCGGCGCCCTCCCGCTCGGCTACCTCGGGCCCGAGCACGCCACGGCCCTCGGCCTGTGCGAGGCGCCCACCTCCGTCGCCGAGATCGCGGCGCAGCTGAGACTGCCCGCGGTCGTGGCCAAAGTGATCCTCTCGGATCTCCTCGACTGCGGGGCCCTCACCCAGAAGGCCCCGGACCTGTACCACAACCCGACTGACCGGTCCCTGTTGGAGGCAGTGCTCGATGGATTACGACGACAGCTCTGACCCCTTCCCCACCGCACTGAAGATCTTGGTGGCGGGTGGCTTCGGGGTCGGCAAGACGACCTTCGTGGGCGCGGTCAGCGAAATCGCGCCGCTGAGCACCGAGGAGCTGCTCACGACGGTCAGCGAGGCCACCGACGACTTGTCCGGCGTGGAGAACAAGACCACGACGACCGTCGCCATGGACTTCGGACGGATCACGCTCGACCCGCAGCACGTGCTGTACCTCTTCGGCACGCCAGGACAGGAGCGGTTCTGGTTCATGTGGGACGAACTCTCCGAAGGAGCCCTCGGCGCGGTGGTCCTCGCCGACACCCGGCGCCTGGAGGACTGCTTCGCCGCCGTGGACTTCTTCGAGCAGCGCGGCATGGGATTCATCGTGGCGATCAACGAATTCGACGGCGCCCACCGCTACGAACCGGAGGAGGTGCGGTCCGCGATCGACCTCGACCCGCAGGTGCCGGTCGTGCGCTGTGACGCGCGCATCTCAAGCTCCGGCATCCAGACCCTCCTCATCCTCGTCAAGCACCTCCTCAACCACGCCCCGGCCGCCAGCCACGGAGCGCACACGTGACACACGACCCGACAGGGCGGCTGCTGCTCACCCCGGTGGACACGGAGGCTCCGGCGCGGGTGCGGCGGCTGCGCGGGCTCGGCATCGGGCAGTGTCCCGAACCGGCCTTCGACGCCTTCGCGGACCGGCTCGCCGAGCTGACCGGAGCGCCCTACTCGATGGTCAACTTCATCGACGAGAACAGACAGTTCTTCGCGGGACTGCACGCTCCGGAGCGACCCGCTCGCCCGGCGGACCGCTACATGGCCCGCGATCACGGGTACTGCCCGCACGTCGTGGTGCGCCGCAAGGCCCTCGTCCTGGAGGACGTCCGCGACTATCCGCGGTTCGCGGGCAACCCCGTGGTGGAGGAGATCGGCATCCGCTCCTATCTGGGCGCGCCGCTGATCGACCGTACGGGGATGGTGCTCGGCACGGTCTGCGTGGTGGACGTCGAGCCGCGCCGCTGGGGCAGGGCGGGGCTCGACACGATCAAACGCATGGCCGCGGAGCTGGTCGAGCAGATCCACCGGCGGGAGGAGGGCGGGATCTGACCGCGACCGGCCCCGGGACACGGGGCTTCTCAGAGGTTGCCGGGTGGCGGAAGCGCGGTGCGGCTCGGGGACGCGGGGAACTGCGCGACCGGCCACGACGCACCCGCGGTCGACGCCACACGCTCAGGCGAGCTCCGCCGCATGCGTACGGCCCCGGGAGCCGCCCACCCGTACGGTGACGACGGGACGAGCCCCCGGCACGACCGTCACCGTGTCGTCCGCACGGACCACCTCCCGCACACCGAAGGGCAGCTCGACGCTCACCGTCGTCTCCGTGCGGCCGGGGTCGGCGACGGCGACGGACACGCCGCCGCGCCCGCGTCGCACGAGGACCGTGCAGGGCCCGGACGATGTGAGGCCCCCGGCCCGGCCGGGCTCCCAGAAGTGCGCCGCGAGCAACCCGTCCCGCCGCGCCTCGACGGCCTGCACGGTCGCGTCATTGGCCACGACCCGCACGGGCCGGCCCTGCGCCCAGGCCGCCGTCGCCGCCGCACTCGCGCCGGGCAGCAGGACGTAGGCGTACGCGGCGGAGGCGGGGGACACGCCGTGGTCGAACCAGAGCGTCAGCCAGTGGCGCCGCACCGGTGAGGCGCTGCCGCCCGTGTCGGCGCCGGTGTTGATGTCCCGCCACGCCCCGACGCGCTCCTCGCGCAGCGCGCGCAGGCCCGGGTCGTCGGCGCGGCCGGGGAAGTCGGGGAAGACATAGCCGCCGGTGCCGTCCAGGTGCGCCCACTGGGCAGCGCCCAGCCGGGCGGACCAGCCGTCGTGGTCCGGCTGCCGGCGGCCGTCGACGGTCAGCCGCCGCACGGGCCCGTCGGCGTGCAGATTGCGGTTCTCGACGACCGTCTCGATCGTGCGCCCGTCGCTCGCGCCGATGCCGGCGCCGAGCGCGACGACGGCGTTGTCGAGGAAGAACCACGCCTTGCGGGCCCGCAGGCTGCTGCCGTCGGCGATCAGTTCCATGGCGGCGGCGCCGTGCCGGGCGTCCAGGACCGCGCCGCCCGCCACGGCGTTCTTCGGGCGGTACGTGCTCGTGCCGCCGCCCGAGCCGATGTCGGCGCGGGCCCGTGTGTCCACGGTCGTGCCCGGCAGACGGTACGGATCGACGGTCGCCCAGAAGGAGTCGCCGAACTGCCCGAGGTCGTCGCCGTCGTACAGATAGGTCATGCCGTCGCCGGTGTACCAGCCGTGCAGGTTCTCGCCGTTGCCCGCCTCGTACGCGGCGACGCGCTTCGAGGAGAGCGACAGGGTGAGCGCCCAGCCGGGCCGCCGCTGCACCACCCGGTCCATGCCGGCGAAGACGAAGTGCCCGGTGAGCCGGTCCGCGGCCGGGACCGACGCGTCGTCGAGGACGGCCTTGGCACGGGCCAGCGCGGGGATTCCGACGAGGCCGGGATAGGGCGTGGTTCTGTTGCGGTGGATCCAGCCCTTGGCGAGGGCCCGCCAGCGCCGCGCGTACGTGGCCGGGGCGCCGGACGCCAGCTGCAGGATGTGCGAGAGCGCCGCCGCCCCGTCGTTGTGATCCCGCGCCTTTTCCCTGGATATCGCCCGCCCACGGACCGCGTCCATCATCAGCCCGTCGAACACGACCGGCGCGAACGTCCGGTCCACCGCCTCGTACAGCACGGACGTCTTCGGATCGGTGACCGCCCACGGGGAGTCCGCGAGGAGCGCGATCAGCTGGCCCGCGGCGCCGAGCAGGACACTGCCGTACGTTCCCGTGTACGCGACGGAGCCGTGCTGCACGAACGACCCGTCCTCGTAGAAGCCGTCCCCCGAAGTGACGTACTGGAAAAGGCTGTTCCTGCCGCCGTCCCTGCGGTCGGAGAGGCCGTCGCGGGCCAGCGCCACCGTGGCGGCGTCCCGGGTGAGCAGGCCGCGCAGGGCGACGATGACGGCCTTGTCGGCGCGGTTGGCGCCGGTCTCGGCGAGCGAGGGGGAGTTGGTGCGGCGGTCCGGGTCCGGGCAGAACTTCGCGACCGTCGCCGTGTACGCGGCCAGGTCCTCGGCGGGCATGCGGGTCCGCAGCAGCACGCACGTGTCCATCAGCGCGCGGGGCGCGCCGATCTCCCAGAACCACCAGTTGCCGGACTCCGGGCGGTCGGGGCGGTAGCCGGTGGAGCGCAGGAAGCGCAGCGCGTCGAGCAGGGTGTCCACGGCCTCCGCGCTGCCGCTGAGCGAGGTGCCGGGGGTGGCCCAGGCCGTCGCGACGGTACGCAGACGGGTGTAGCTCTGGCCGAAGTTGCCGGGATCCGAGGCGGGGGAGAGGTCGGGCCACAGCGCGGTCCGGCCCGCCGACCGGTCCACCTGCCGCCACCAGCCGGACGCCTGGGTGTCCAGGGTTCTCAGGGCCGCGGCGAAGTCGGGGTCCGCGGCGTCGAAGTCACCGCCGGTGAGCTGCGCGGCGGCACGGGCGAGCAGCGCGTCGTACGCCTCTTCGGACGCGTCCGCGGCTTCGGCTGTGGCTCCGGGCATGCTCTCGGCCGCTGCGGCCCATGCCGGGCCGCCCGCGACCGGCGGTACGAGGGCGGACGCGGCGCCCGCGATTAGAAGTGTGCGACGGCGGGGCGCGGAGGAGGAGCGCGAGTCGGACGTGGGCATGCGAACTCCCAGAGGTGGTCGGGGCGTTCCGGTCGAGCCGATTCCGCGACAGCATGTAAGCGGTTGCTGTGACGCGCAAGAGGTGGGGAGGATTTCCGTTCCCCTTCTTCCCTGTGATCGCAAGGCACCTGGCGAAAGTCCAAAAGTGAGGTGCCGCGCAGCATGGACCCGAGGAGTAACCGATTACTACGTTCACGTCGCCGCCCGTGGCTGGGCGGGCACGACGCGGTCACTGCGGGACGGCGGAACGCCACGGCAGGTCCCGGGCCTCGACTCGACCCGGAGCTGATCGCCTACTTCGAGCGCGGCCGGACCCCCTGACCCACAGGTTTGAAGGAAAGCTGCGGCGGCGCTTAAGAAATCCTCGATGGACCAGGGCGCCGCCGTAAGGAAGATTCCTGTGCCGTCGGGGGAAGAAGCGACGTATGACGGGAGCCGTGGCCGTGAAGGCGCTGGTCAAGGAGAAGGCAGAGCCGGGTCTCAGCCTGAAGGACGTGCCGGAGCCGGTCATCGGCCACGGCGACGTCCTCATCAAGGTGCTGCGCACCGGGATCTGCGGTACCGACCTGCACATCCGGTCCTGGGACGGCTGGGCGCAGCAGACGATCACCGCGCCGCTGGTGGTCGGGCACGAGTTCGTCGGCGAGGTCGTGGAGACCGGCCGCGATGTCGCCGACATCAAGGCCGGCGACCTGGTCAGCGGCGAGGGTCACCTGGTGTGCGGCAAGTGCCGCAACTGTCTGGCCGGGCGGCGCCACCTGTGCCGCGCCACGGTCGGCCTCGGGGTCGGGCGGGACGGCGCCTTCGCGGAGTACGTCGCGCTGCCCGCGTCGAACGTGTGGGTGCACCGCGTCCCCGTCGACCTGGACGTGGCCGCGATCTTCGACCCGTTCGGCAACGCCGTGCACACGGCCCTGTCGTTCCCGCTGGTCGGCGAGGACGTGCTGATCACCGGGGCCGGTCCGATCGGCCTGATGGCGGCGGCCGTCGCCCGGCACGCGGGCGCCCGCAACGTCGTGATCACCGACGTCAGCGAGGAGCGCCTGGAACTGGCCCGCAAGATCGGCGCGAGCCTCGCGCTGAACGTGGCGGAGTCGACGATCGCCGACGGCCAGCGCTCGCTCGGCCTCCGCGAGGGCTTCGACGTCGGCCTTGAGATGTCCGGCAACCCGCGCGCGATGCGCGACATGGTCGCCAACATGACGCACGGCGGCAGGATCGCCATGCTCGGCCTGCCCGCCGAGGAGTTCGCCGTCGACTGGTCGCGGATCGTCACCTCGATGATCACCATCAAGGGCATCTACGGCCGCGAGATGTTCGAGACCTGGTACGCGATGTCGGTGCTGCTCGAAGGCGGCCTCGACCTGGCCCCCGTCATCACGGGACGGTACGGCCACCGTGACTTCGAGGCGGCCTTCGACGACGCGGCGAGCGGCCGCGGCGGCAAGGTCATCCTCGACTGGACCGCCTGACCGCCCCGACCGCCCCCACCCTTCGCACGGCCCCCGCCCTCCCCCCTGAACTCCCGAAGGAATCACGCATGTTCGACTCCGTACGCGAAGACCTCCAGGCCACCCTCGACGAGATCGTCGCCGCGGGGCTGCACAAGCCCGAGCGCGTCATCGGCACCCCGCAGTCCGCGACGGTCGCGGTCACCGCGGGGGGACGCCCCGGCGAGGTCCTGAACTTCTGCGCGAACAACTACCTCGGCCTCGCCGACCACCCCGACGTCGTCGCCGCCGCGCACGAGGCGCTCGACCGCTGGGGCTACGGCATGGCCTCCGTCCGCTTCATCTGCGGCACGCAGGAGGTCCACAAGGAGCTGGAAGCGCGCCTCTCCGCCTTCCTCGGCCAGGAGGACACGATCCTCTACTCCTCCTGCTTCGACGCCAACGGAGGCGTCTTCGAGACGCTGCTCGGCGCGGAGGACGCGGTCATCTCCGACGCGCTCAACCACGCGTCGATCATCGACGGCATCCGCCTGTCCAAGGCGCGCCGTTTCCGTTACGCCAACCGCGACATGGCGGACCTGGAGCAGCAGCTGAAGGAGGCGTCCGAGGGCGGCGCCCGCCGGAAGCTGATCGTCACCGACGGCGTCTTCTCCATGGACGGCTACGTCGCCCCGCTCCAGGAGATCTGCGACCTCGCCGACCGGTACGACGCGATGGTCATGGTCGACGACTCGCACGCCGTCGGCTTCGTGGGCCCCGGCGGCCGCGGCACCCCCGAGCTGCACGGCGTCATGGACCGCGTCGACATCATCACGGGCACCCTGGGCAAGGCGCTCGGCGGTGCGTCGGGCGGCTATGTCGCGGCCCGCGCCGAGATCGTCGCCCTGCTGCGCCAGCGCTCGCGCCCGTACCTCTTCTCGAACACCCTCGCCCCGGTGATCGCCGCGGCCTCCCTCAAGGTCCTCGACCTCCTGGAGTCGGCGGACGACCTGCGCGAACGCCTCGCCGCGAACACGGCGCTCTTCCGCTCCCGCATGACCGAGGAGGGCTTCGACGTCCTCCCCGGCGACCACGCGATCGCCCCCGTCATGATCGGCGACGCAGCCGTGGCGGCCCGCATGGCCGAACTCCTCCTGGACCGAGGCGTCTACGTAATCGGCTTCTCCTACCCCGTGGTCCCCCAGGGCGCGGCCCGCATCCGCGTCCAACTGTCCGCAGCACACTCCACGGAGGACGTGCACCGCGCGGTGCACGCGTTCGTCGCTGCGCGGGCTGAGCTGGAGGGATAGGGTCCCGGCCCCTGTCGGGGCCCACTGCGGGGGCCGGCTGAGATGCCCGGGCGGGGGGCGAAGCCCCCGCTCAAGGGGCGCGGGGAACTGCGCGCTCAGCCCTCACCGGCGGGTGGATGCCCCTGTGCCTTCGCCCCAGCGGCGAGGAGACCCCCCCGCGCCGGGCAGGCGAGACTCCGGGCGGCGCGGAGCCGCCGCTCAGGGGCGCAGGGAACTGCGCGCCAAGCCCCCACCGGCCGGTGGATGCCCCACGCCTCCGCCCCACCGGCGAGGGGGGACGCCCACCCACCCCGGCCCGGAAACGAGCCACCCGCCCGGCGAGGGGCCGCCCCCCAAGAACGGATGAGCCCCCCGTAGGGGAGAATCAGTGCATGATCGAAGCCCGGCGCCTGCACATCCTCCGTGCCGTCGCCGACCACCGCACGGTCACGGCCGCCGCCGCCGCGCTCTACCTCACCCCCTCCGCCGTCTCCCAGCAGCTCACCGCCCTGGAGCAGGAGACGGGCCACCGCCTGGTCGAGCGTTCCGCGCGCGGCGTACGGCTGACGGCGGCGGGTGAGATCCTGCTCACGCACACCAACGCGGTCCTGGCCCAGCTGGAGCGCGCCGAGGCGGAGCTCGCCGCGTACAGCTCCGGCGAGGCCGGGACCGTGACCGTCGCGGCCTTCGCCACCGGCATCGGCCTGGTCGTCGCCCCCGCCCTGGCCCGCCTCGCCGGCTCCGCGCCCGGCATCCGGGTCCGCGTACAGGACGCGGAGGGCGACGCGAGCCTGCCGATGGTCCTCGACCGGCAGGTGGACGTCGCCGTCGCCGTCGAATACCGGGGCGCGCCGGGCGCGGACGACCCGCGGCTCACCCGCGTCCCGCTCTACGCCGAACCCTTCGACGCGGTGCTCCCGCTGGGCCACCGCCTCGCGGACGCGGAACGGGTGGCCCTGGCCGAGCTCGCGAAGGACGCGTGGATCGGCCCCTTCGTGGGCAACCCCTGCCACGACGTGGTGGTCCTCGCCTGCGAACAGGCCGGCTTCCAGCCCTTGCTGGAGCACTGGTCGGACGACTTCCGTGCGGTGGTGGCCCTCGCGTCGGCGGGCGCGGGGGTCGCCCTCGTGCCCCGCTCGGCCCTGCGGGGCATGGACGTGTCGGGGGCGGTGGTGCGCCCGGTGGAGGGCGCGGCCCCCACGCGCCGCGTCTTCGCGGCGGTCCGTTGCGGCGCCGAGGACCACCCGCTGATCCGCCCCGTGCTTGACGCCCTGGGTGACGCGGCGTCCTGAGCACCGCCACGGCTCACGTCACACGGCCTGGACGTGACGCGGCCTTGCCCTCACACCGCCTTGCCCTCACACCACCCTGCCCTCACACCGTCTTGACGGAGTTCCCGTCGATGACGTAATCCGCCCCCGTGATGCCGGCGGCGACCGGCGACCCCAAGTAGGCGATGAGCGCGGCGACTTCGCGCGCCTCCGCGAGCCTGCCGGTGACCATTCCCGCGAGGTCCGGGAGGCCGTCGAGCAACTGCTCGTGGGCCACGCCCAGGGACGCGGCGAGTTGGGCGCCGTATCCGTCGGAGCTCTCCCACATGTCCGTCCGCACGGGGCCGGGCGAGACGGTGTTGACCCGTACGCCTAGCGGCCCGAACTCCTCGGCCAGCGCCTTGCCGAACGCGGTCAGCGCGGCCTTGGCGGTGCTGTACGCGATCGGACCGGCGTGCGGTGTCCGGGCGCTGGTGGAGGAGACGTTGACGATGGCGCCGCCGCCGTCGGCGGTGAGGCGGGGCAGCGCGGCCCGTGTGGTGCGTACCGAGGCGAAGAAGTTCAGGTCGAACGCGTTGCGCCACTGCTGCTCGGTGCAGGCGAGAAAGCCGCCCGACCAGGCCGCGTCCGCGTCGCCGCCGCCGACGTTGTTGACGAGGAGGTCGAGCCCGCCGAGTTCGGCCTCGGCGCGGGCCACGAGGCGGGCGGGGCCTTCGACCGTGGACAGGTCCACGGCGACGCCGACGGCGCCGGTGGCCCTGAGCTCCGGCGTGAGCGTGCGGGCCGCCGCCACGACGCGCATGCCCTCGCCGAGCAGCGCAGACACCGTGGCCAGTCCGATGCCCCGACTCGCCCCGGTCACGAGCGCGGATTTGCCGTTCAGCCGCAGATCCATGAATGCAAGTTCCCCTTCCTCTCCATGAGTTCCCCTTCCATCCGCTCCGTGAGCCGAGGATGCCTAGGTGTCCACAAGTGGCCCATGGTGCGCCAGTAACTCAGCTTCCATCTAGGTGGTGCGTGAGGCGCGTGATGTGCGTGATGTGCGTGTCCGAGATGTGGTCCACAGTTGTCCACCGTCCCAGATTCGGGATAACGTGCCAGATATGGAACACGATGGAGTCGACGCGCGCCTCGCCGCCCGACTGGCCGAGCTGCGTGCGGAACGCGGCTGGTCCCTGGGCGAGTTGGCGGAGCTGAGCGGGATCAGCCGCTCCACCCTGTCCCGCGCCGAGCGCGCGGAGATCAGCCCCACGGCGGCCCTCCTGAACCGCCTGTGTGCCGTCTACGAACGGACCATGTCGCAGCTCCTCAGCGAGGTCGAGGCGGAGCCCGCCCAGCTGGTCCGCGCCGTCGACCAGGCGGTCTGGGCCGACGACGAGGCGGGCTTCATGCGCTGGTCCGTCTCGCCGCCCAGCACCGGCATGCGCGCCGAACTGGTCGAGGGCCGACTGCAGCCGGGCGCCGACATCGCCTACGACCGGCCGCCCGTGCCCGGCCTGGAGCAGCACATCTGGGTGCTGGAAGGCTCCTTGGAAGTCACCTTGCAGGGCGAGGCGCACACCCTGCGCGTGGGGGACTGTCTGCGCTTCCGGCTGTGGGGCGCGTCGCGGTTCCGCTGCCGGGGCGAGGAGGCCGTGCGGTACGCCCTCGTGGTGGTGAAGCCATGACCGGAGCCCCTGCGACGACGATCACGGCCACGGCCACGGCCACGACCACGACCACGGAAACGCATCTTGTACGCCTCGACGCTGCCGCGCTCCTCGACGCCTCCGACGATCTGGCGGAGCTGCTGGTCGAGACGGTACGGGGCGGTTCCTCGGTCGGCTTCCTCGCGGACCTGGACCGGGCCACCGCGGCAGCCTGGTGGCGCGGGCTCGCGCCGTCGGTAGCGGACGGAACCCTGGCCGTCTGGGCGGTCCGCGCCGAGGAGCAGGGCGCCCGGCGTGTCGCGGGCACGGTCGGCGTCGCCTTCACCGACAAGCCCAACGGCCGCCACCGCGCCGAGATCACCAAACTGATGGTGCACCCCTCCGCGCGCGGCCAGGGCCTCGCCCGCGCCCTCCTGAACGCCGCGGAGACCGCGGCGGCGGAGGCGGGTGTGACCCTCCTCGTCCTGGACACCGAGACCGGCAGCCCCGCCGAGACCGTCTACGGGAAGGCCGGCTGGACCGTGGCCGGGACGATCCCCGACTACGCGGCGGACCCGACAGGAACCCTCCACCCGACGACCCTCTTCTACAAGCGGCTAGGCGCCGACCGCGTCGACACCGAGCCGGACCACGCGGCACGTCAGTAGCTAGCGCAACGCCGCCGGATACGCGTAACTGTTCCGCGTCGCGTTCCGTAGGGAGTCAATGGGTCTGGCGGTGCCGCGGGTCTGTACGGGGTACGGAGTCACATCGGGTCGCATGACGTGTCGCGCGCGGGGGAGGCTGCCCCGAAGAGAACAAGCGACGAGAACCAGCCGCACTCCCAGGGAGCCCGCCGCAATGCCCGACCGAGCCGAAGAAGCCACAGCCACAGCCCCCGCCGCGACGCCCGACCGGGCCGAGGGCGCCACCGCCCCCGCCGCGTACACCGCGGGACTGCTCAACGCGGCGGACGGCGTGCCCGTCGCCACGTACACCTGGCTGCCCGCCGACGGCAGGCCGCGCGCGTACGTGCAGATCGCGCACGGCGCCGCCGAACACGCCCTGCGCTACGACCGCTTCGCCCGCCATCTGACCGCGCACGGCTACGGCGTGGTCGCCTCCGACCACCGCGGCCACGGTGCCACCGCGCAGGCCACGGGCGGCTACGGAGTGACGTCCGCCGGAACGGCGGGCCCGGAGGGCGCCGACAGCTGGCGCGCGATCGTCGACGACCTCAAGGCCATCGGAGACCAGGTGCGCACGCTGCACCCCGGCACCCCGTTCTTCCTTCTGGGGCACAGCCTCGGCTCGCTCCTCGCGCGGGACTACGCCCAGGAGTACGCCGACGGGCTCGCAGGGGTGATCCTCTCGGGTACGTTCCGCTCGCTGCCCGGCGCGGATATCGAGGGCTCGATCACCCGCCTGGAACGGGAGATCGCCGAGCACGGCCGCGAGGCCACCTCGTCGTACGTCCCCGACCTCTTCGCCTCGTTCAACGATCCGTACACCCACCGCACCGGCTTCGAGTGGCTCTCACGGGACGAGGCCGAGGTCGACGCCTACGTGGCCGACGAGCGCTGCGGTTTCGCCTTCTCGGCGGGGCTCTCGCTGGACTGGGTGCGCGCCGTACGGAAGATCAACGATCCGCGCAACATCGCGCGCGTGCCCACCGATCTGCCGATCCACATCGCGGTCGGCGAACAGGACCCCTGCAACCAGCGGATGACGCTGGTCCACGAACTCCTGGAGGACTACCGCTACGCAGGCATCGAGGACCTGACGTGGAAGGGCTACCCCGACGCACGCCACGAGATCCTCAACGAGACCAATCGGGACGAGGTCCAGGAGGACCTGACGGCTTGGCTGGACAAGCGGGTCCTCTGAAGGTCACGGCCGAGAGGTGACTGTCAGTGGTGTTGGCTACGGTTCTGGCATGCCGAAGTCCAGATCCCGTGCCCGCGTCACCTCCGAGGACGTGCGCCGTATCGCTCTCGCCCTGCCGGAGACGGTGGAGAAGGTCGCGTGGAGCATGCCCACGTTCCGAGTGGCGGGAAAGATGTTCGTGACGGTTCCCGACGACGAGACGTCCTTCGCCGTGCGCTGCCCGAAGGTCGAGCGCGACGAACTGGTCCTCGCCGAGCCGGACAAGTTCTGGGTCGCCGCCCACGAGGCGAGCTCGGCCTGGGTCCGCGTGCGCCTCGCGGCCCTGGACGCCGACGAACTCAAAGACATCCTGGCCGACTCCTGGCGCCAGGCCGCCCCGCCCCGACTCCTGGAAGAGCACCCGGAGTTGGGGGTGGTGTCCACGGGGTGAGCGCGTGGAGAGCGGTGTCTGCGCGCTGTGGCCAAGCTCGGGGACACCATGTTGCCGGCCGCTCTCGCCGCCGGGCTGCTGCGGCACGGGCACGGCGCGGGGGCGGTCCGGCTCGCGACGGCCGTCTGCTTCGCGAGTCTGGTGATCTTCGGTGGGTTCTTCGCCGACCGGTTCAGCACCCGCCTGCTGATGATCGCTGCGGATTGCGACCATCCACGCCTACGGCCGCCCTCTTCTCCGCCGGCAATCCGAGGCCTGGCGTGCGCCGCCGGGCCCGCACTGAGACGGCCGCACCTGATCAATCGAACAAGCGAGCGAAAGCCGCCGCCCCACCCGGCCGCCCCCGTCAGGCCGTAGGGCGTGATCCGGGTCACGCCGCAGCCGCTCCAGCAGCGACGTCAAGCGTCGCCCACCTCCCAGGGAGGCCCACGCTCGGAAAGAGGTGAGCGATCACCGGTCGGAGTGCGGTATTGTTTCGTTGCACGTTCGGCCGGGGGAAACCCCAGGTCACACGGGCAACGGGACGTGGCGCAGCTTGGTAGCGCACTTGACTGGGGGTCAAGGGGTCGCAGGTTCAAATCCTGTCGTCCCGACTGTTCGATCGATCGAACGTCGCAGGTGAGAGGCCGCTCATTGAGCGGCCTCTTTCTGTCTCCCGCGCTCCGAGCTGGGGGCTCGGGAGGAGGAGGCACGTCGACGCCGGAGCGTTCCGTGGTGGACGAAGAGCTCGACCCGGGAGGCCTTGCGTCGGTTCAGGGCATCGGCCGCCGCATCGGTCTCGCGCTGGAGAGTGCGCGGCTTTACCGGCATCAGCGACAGGTGGCCGAGACAAGAGAGTGCTGTCCGCTGCCGCAGTTGGCGGACGCCCCGCACGTCTGCGGCGACTGGTACATCGCCTTTGCCATTCCCGGAGGCGAAACGGCCCTAGGCATCGGCGACGTCGTGGGCACGATTTCCAAGCCACGGTGGGATGGCGCAGCTCCGCATGGCGACCCTGCTCCTGGCCTATCGGGCGGCCGTGGTGGGTAGGAGCCTGGACCGACACCGACCACCCCTTCTCGTACAGCACAACGGTCCGACGCGCGGCGGCCTGCTGTTGGCCCTGCTGCCCGAGCTGGCGCGCACCGACGCCCCTACACCACTGCCCCCCTTTACGCCGCTGGCCTGAATTGAGGCGAACGGGCAGTCCATAAACGCCGGCATGAAGTGCATGCGCCGCCACGCGGCCTCCCTCGCCCACCGGTCCCCTGGGCTCCTTCACCGTCCTCCTAGAGCGAGCCCGTCCGCCCGGCAACGGCGGCAACGCCCCGCTCCTCACCGTCTGTCTGCCCGATTGAGCCACCGGGGAGTGCCTCATGAGGCGTGTGACAGCTCACCAAGTGAGAGAACTCCGACGCGAGCGAGCAGCGAGCAGCTACAGCAGACAAGTTGTATGGAGTCGGGATGTCGACGCCCCTAGGTGGGGTCGGCTGTGTGCGATAGCGTCGCGCACGCGCGCGACTGACGAGGTCACCTAGGGAACGGTGAGGCGCACTGTGGCACCGCGGCCGGGAGGCGAGACGGACAAGTTCGGCAACCGCTACGAGGGGGCCTGGGCGATCAGGCATGCGCTGTACGTACTCCTGGGCACAGGAACATCGATCACCCTGGAGCCGGCCGGCCCCTTGGGCGACGGCGTCGAGTTCGTCTACCGCCATGCCGGTGGAACCGAGGTGCACCAGGTCAAGCGGCAGAACCGCAACGCGAACAGCTGGAACGTGGCCTCCCTCCGCGACAAGGGGATCTGGAGGTGCATGCGGCCCCACGTCGACGCGGGCCGCGCATTCCACTTCGTTTCCCTGGTCCCCGCCCGCTCGCTCGACGAACTCGCCGACCGAGCCCGTCGCTCCGACGACTTCGCGGGCTTCGAAGCCCAGTGGCTGACAGACGAACTCCGAGGCCCCTTCGACGCTCTCGCCGCGGCGGACGTCTACGGCTCAGCCGCGATTGCCTGGCGCATGCTGAGGGGGCTTTGGATGGAGTGGCACAACGAGCGGGACATTGTGAATGTCAACGCGGTCCTGGCCGAACAAGTCCTTACCGGTGCTTCGGGCCGTCTCGCGGCTGTCGGACTCGGGGACCTCCTGCTCGATAGTCTGGGGACCACCCTCGACGCCTCGGCCATCGCTGACCGACTGGGCCGGTACGGGTTGCGGCGAGTCAGCCGGGTGGACAGTGACGAGGCAGCCGACGCCGTAGGCAAAGCGACGGGGCGGTGGGCGACGAGCGTCGAACGCGAGCTGTTGCGGCCCGTTATCCCCCGGGAAGAAGCCGACCACCTCGTGGAGCGGGCCATGGGAGAGGCCCGGCAGCTCATCCTGCTGACCGGTGCCGCAGGCAGCGGGAAGAGCGCGGTGCTGCACCAGGCTCACACCGCCCTCGCCGAGAGGGGCACTCCGGTGCTTGCTTTCCGTCTCGACCGGCTGCTGGACCGCTTCTCGTCGACCCAGGAGCTGGGTCGGCACATAGGTCTGCCCGTGTCTCCGGTCGGTGCCCTCGGAGCAGTGGCAGCCGGGCGGCCTTGTGCGCTGATCGTGGACCAGCTCGACGCGGTCAGTATGGCATCGGGCCGTATCCCGGAAGCCTTCGACGCGGTGGCGGAGTTGCTGGGCGAGGCGGCGGCGCACCCGGCCATGCGCATGGTGTTGGTATGCCGCACGTTCGACGCTCGGAATGATGCCCGCATCCGCCAGCTCACCTCTTCGGAAAACTGCATACGCGTCGAGGTCGGGCCACTGAAGGACGCCCAGGTTGACGCAGCGATCACGAGCATGGGCCTCGATACCTCGCAAGTGGCGCCGACGCAGCGGGAGCTACTGCGGTCACCGCTGCATCTGGCCCTCCTCGCTCAGATCTCTGACCAGGAGGAAGCTCTCTCCTTCCGTACCACCCGGCAGTTCTTCGACGCCTTCTGGGAGACCAAGCGGCAAGAGTGCGTACGTGGCAGGCACTCCGTGCGCTTTCACGAGGCGGTGTCCGCTGTCGTGACGGCCATGAGCGCGCGGCAACGGCTGTCCGTGCCACTCAGTGTGTTGGACGCGGATGCCCTCGCTGAGAGTGGGAATGTGCTGGTGTCGGAGCACGTGTGTGTACGCGATGGTCGGCAGCTGGCCTTCTTTCACGAAAGCTTCTTCGACTACGCTTTCGCGCGCGACTGGCTCCGGCGCGGCGAGACGTTGGTCGCCTTCCTCACGGCCGGGGAGCAGGAACTCTTCCGCCGCGGACAGGTGCGACAGGTTCTCGACCACCTGCGGGATCAGGACCCTGAGCGATTCGTCGAAGAGGTCCAGGCGTTGCTGACCAGCCCGGAGATTCGCTATCACCTCAAGGAGGTGGTCTTGGCCGTGCTGCGTGATCTGGAGGCTCCCACCGCCGGGGAGTGGGGCGCCGTCGCGTGTGTGCTGGCCACCCGCCCCGCATATCAGTCGCAGCTCGTGAACGCAGTCAGCAACGCCGAATGGTTCCGTTGCGCGGATGACGCGGCAGTCATTGATGACTGGCTGGTCAGCGCCGATGAAAGGGAACACGACTGGGCGGTGCGCATGATGGCCGCGGCTGCCAACGACTGTGCCGACCGGGTGGCCCGCCTCCTTGAACCGCACACCGCGGATCCCCGGTACGGGTCCTGGTTGGCTTGGATCGTTCGTTTCGCCCGTCTCGCCGGCAGCCGGGACCTCTTCGACCTCCTGCTCGATGGCGTGAGAGCTGGCCATTTCACGGACCGTATGCACAGCCTCTGGACCTCAGCGAGGGACTTGCCGGCTGAGAAGCCCGCATGGGGTGTCGAGTTGATCGGTGCGATGGTGGGAGAACCCCCGGACGCTCTCCGACTCGCTGACGACGGCAGGGTCGCCGTCCTGTTGGACCGGGATCACTCGGCACTCCAGGTCGTCGCGGCTGCCGCACAGGGAGCTCCTGAGGAGTTCTGCGCCCGGGTCCTGCCCATCCTGCTGGACGTCATGAACGCGACCGCTCACCCGCCGCGGGCAGGTTGTCCGGTCTATGACAAGCACTTCACCTTCCGGTATCCCGACGACGAACCCAGTGACCTGGGCGACGCCTTGTTCCAGGGAGCGGCTCGTGCACTGAGGACTGTGGCGGCCCGAGACGCCACTCGTGTGCGAGAGCTCGTGGAAGGACTCGCGAGCGTGCCGTACGAGGCGGCGCAGTGGCTTCTGTATCAAGCGCTGACCGAGGCGGGGCCCGCCCTCGCACCATGGTCCGCCGAGATCCTGCTGCAAGGCAGACACCGTCTCCTGTCCGGCTATGGGTGCGATGTGAGCTGGGGCGCGCGTGAACTCCTTCGCGCCGTTGGGGACGCCCTGCCTGACGACAGCTTTGCGCGGCTGGAGGAAGCGCTCCTCTACCTGCGCCTCCCACCGGACGAGGAATTCTCACCCTGGCACGAATTCGCGCTGCTGACAGCGCTTCCCGAAGAGCGACTCTCCGAACAGGCGACGCGTCGGATAGGTGAGCTCCGCAGACGTCACAACGGCATGCGGGAGCCGGATGAGCCACGCGGGATGACGAGCGGGTTCATCGGATCGCCCATCCCACCGGAAGCGACCCAGCACATGAACGACGATCAGTGGCTGGGTGCCATGAGGAAGCACCACCAGGACCGTACTGACTGGACGACCTTCACAGGCGGAGCCAGAGAGCTGTCCCACCTGCTGCAGAGCATGACGGCGACGGACCCCGGCCGGTTCGCGCGCCTCGCTTTGCGCATGGAGCGCAATACACATCCCGCCTACGGGGCCGCGCTGCTCCTCGGCCTCGGGGACGCGGAGCCGTACGACGATCCGGACACCGTCTTCAAGGCGGTTCGCCATGTCGCGGGACACAGCAGAACCGAGACCGACCGCTGGGTGGGGTGGGCGGTGCGAAAGTACCTCACTACTGTGCCTCTCGATCTGGTGGAGACATTGCTGAGCCTCGCTCTCGGCTCTGACGAAGCCGGTGATACGGCGTGCGAGGACGAAGGAGACGTGCAGCGTGATCTGCTCGCTGCAGGGATCAACACCGTGCGCGGCAGCGCGGCCGAGGTCCTGGGTGACCTGCTGATCCACGATGCGGACGGTTCCCGGGCCGCGCTGGTCACACCTCGCCTAAGCCGGCTGGCTGCCGATCCCTCCCTCGCTGTCCGGGCGTGTGTGGCGCACAAGCTGCACGCCGCGATGCGCCACGACCGACCTGCGGTGGGCCATGCCTTCACCGTGCTCATCGAGGCCCACGACCAACTTCTGGCCACGCCGTCCGTTCGCCGCCTGTTCGTGGCCCTGTGCCATGGGAACCCACAGGCCGGCAGACCGCTGATGGAAAGGATGCTGTACTCCCCGGTGGCAGCAGCACGTCGGGTCGGTGGGCAGGTCGCCGCACTGGCAGCCATGGAGTGGGAGATGACGGACCTGCTGGCCGAGGTGCTTGCCGGACATGATGGAGCACAGCGGCAGGGTGCTGCCGACGTGTGTGCGCAGCGCCTCACAAACACTGGCGACGCGGCCCTGGCCCATCACGCACTCGTCCGGTTCTTCCACGACCCGGAGGAGGGTGTGCGGGAAGCTGCCGCCGCTGTTGCCGTCGCGCTTAGAGGCCAGCGCCTAGGGCACGTCCGCGGAACGATTACCGCGCTGGTGGAGTCACGGGCCTTCGAGCCCGCCCTGCCCCAATTGCTGATCACTCTGGAACATGCCCCTGACCGGGTCGACGACCTAGTACTGACATGTGTACGGCGATTTCTCACGATATTCGGTGCAGCCTCCGCCGACGTGACGACCGGCGCGGCGGCCGATGCCTACCACATCGGGAACCTACTGGTCCGTGCCAATGCCCAAGCCGCATCGGCCGCGCGTCGCTCCGAGATCCTTGACGTGGTGGATCAGTTGCTGCTCGTGGGGGCCTACGGAGTGGCGGAGGCGATTAGAGGCGCCGACCGGCGCTGAGTTCTCCGCGACGAGAACAGTGTGTGCTCCGGCTGTGCGCCGTGGCGCGCCCTGGCGTGCGTTCGACGCACTGGTGGGCCGAACGGAAACGCGTACCGGCAGGGTTGCGAAGTGCTCTGCTGTGTACATGATGCACAGCTCGAGCAACGGTGATCGCTCACCGTTCGGCGACTCCCTCTCGGATGAGGCACGCACGGCCTTCGCACGCCTCGGCAGTCGGCGCCGGTATGCCGTGGGGGACGTACTGATCAATGAAGGCGATTACGCACAGGAGTTGCTGGTGCTCCACGAGGGGCTAGTGAAGGTGACGGCCCAGTTGGACAACGACTGTGAGTCGCTCATGGACATCAGAGTCGCCGGGGAGGTCGTGGGAGAGGTGGCGGCGATGGATCTCGGGCCGAGATCGGCCACGGTCACTGCCTGCGGCGACGTGGTCGCCACCGTCATCCCGAGGCACGAACTGATGCCCTTCCTCACCGCCAACCCCGAGACGGTATTGGCTCTCAACCGGATGCTATGCCGTCGACTGCGTCGGTCCGACCGCTGGCGCCTGGAGTTTGGCAGCTATCCGGTTCTGATCCGACTGGCCCGCGTACTCGTCGAACTGGCGGTGTCGTACGGGCAGCCAGACCGGAACGCAGTGCGCATCGGCGTGAACTTGTCCCAGTCCGAGTATGCGGCCCTAACAGGCTCCAGAACGAACACCGTACACAAGATGTTCACGCGACTCCGAAAGGACGAAATCGTCAGGACCGGCGAACGGTACACCTGCATACGGGACTTGGACCGTCTACGCCAGGTGGCCAAGTTGCACGCGCCGGACACCTAGGACCACGACTGTCAAGAAAGCCGCCTTAATGCGGAAAGTTGGACAGCTTCTTTCCCATCCGCGCAGAGTTGGCGTGCACCGCACCTAACAAGTCCCGGAAGGTGATGAGTTGTCGTGAACAAACCCACCTCTCCCCGTCCGCCAGAGGCCATTCCACAGCGTCGGCTGTGCCTCGCGGCAGACCTGGAGCAGTACAGCCGCCTCGACACCCGAACGCAGTCGATGGTTCAGTCCGACCTGGTGCGGCTTCTGGACGAGGCGGCGACACTGACCGGCCTCGACCGGACCGCCTGGGCCCGCCAACCGCAGGGTGATCAGGAGTTCGCGGTTCTCCCCGAAGCAACGCCGGAAGCCGCCGTTCTTGGTCCGTTCGTCCACCACCTGGCAGCCTGCCTCGGTGCCCGCAACACCCGCCCGCCCACCCCGCGGGTCAGGATACGGCTGGCCGTCGACACCGGCGTCGCCACTGATGCTGCTCTCGGCCACGCTGGTCCCGCGCCGGTCGCCGTGGCGCGCTACGTGAACGCACCGCAGCTCAAGGTTGTACTGTCCGCCATCCCCGCAGCAGATCTCGCCGTCATCGTGTCGGATCGGCTGTACCAGGACGTCGTGCGGTCCGGGCATCCCGGCCTCGACGCGGCGCAGTACGTCCGGGCCCATGTGCGGGTGAAGGAGTTCGGCGGTTACGGCTGGATCCTAGTGCCCGGCCACGCGCCGGACCAAGTGCGGCTGTCCATCGAGGACGTGCACAGGCCACTACCGTCGCCGGACGCCTCCGTCACCAGCCGTACGACGCTTTCCCAGCACGTCCGCCAGGGCGTCGCCATCGGTCGGGACGTCAGCGGCGGCCTGAATGTGGGACTGCCTGCGCCCCCTACGGTGGCCGGCCCCTGGCGCGTCTGATGACGGCCCTGTACAAGGCCGAGCTCCGGTTCAAAGGAAATGCCAGCCAGTGGTTGGACTACGGAGTAAACGTCGGCCACACCGTGAATGGTGACATCCACATCCATCCACCCGCCTCTGCGGACGGACCGCTCCGGTTCCGGCCCCGGGCGGCGAACCCGATCTCGGCGACGCGCTACATAGAGGTGCGCTCGGCGCTGGCCGCTCTGACGGGTGCCTGCGAGCGAGCTGCGGCGGCGCTGTCGTCAGCCCGCTGGACAGAGGCCGAAAAGGAGGAGCGATGACATGGACTGACCCCGAAGGCGCGTTCGCACTGATCGGTAAGAGCCTTGGCGCAGCGCCCGGCGGTGCGTGGCTGTCCCTTACGGCAGGCGTCGACTGTCCGGTACGACTGTCTCCCGAAGAGTGCAGGAACGCCCTGTACGGGCCGCGACGTGATGAGACGCTGCGGACAGCAATCTGGCAACAGGCGGTCACCGAGGCAAGGCGCGAGCCGCGGGACGGCGACGGCGCGGGACGGCTGCTCGTCGTCTGGTTGACGATTCCCGGCCTGTACCGGAACCTGCACCGGATCCAGCGGCGGTTGCGGGTCGAACGCGCCGACCTCGAGGCGGAAGCTGTCCTGGCTGTATTCACCGCCCTCGATAAGGAGGACCCGGACTGCCCGGACGCCGGTGGCCGCATGATCAAAGAGGCCGTAAACCAGATGTGGGCCTACGCCAACCGCGTCGCGCGGGAGGTGCCCGTCGCGGACATCACCGCCTTTGCCGAAGCCCGAAATGCCCTGGGCCCACCGGAAGGAAGGCCGCGGTCGGCCGACGGCTGGGAACTGCACCTCACGCCACCGCCCCGCCGCGACGGGCTGGCCGCGACGCTCCGCTTCACTGAGTCGCGCACCCAGAGGGAAGGGGAGCGGATCGGAGCGCTCGCGCACTGCGCGGGCCTGCCCGACGTGGTCTTTCGGGCCCGCCGCCACAAGGAGACCGAACTCGTCGGCACACTGGTGCTGCGCCCCGCGGGGGCCCGGCTGTGAGCGCGCGGTCCGGAGCGCCCCTGAGCTTCGCAGAGGCCTTCGACCTGCCCTTGAGCGTCGACCTGCGTACGGCTGCCCGTGCCTACGGAATCTGCCCTGGTACGGCGTACAAGCTGATCCGCCTTGGTACCTTCCCCTGCCCCGTGCTGCGTGTCGGAGGGTGCTACCGCATCCCGACCGCGTACCTGTTGCGCTCCCTCGGCATTGAGGAGCGGCCGGTGTACGCCGTCGACCTGGAAGCCGGTGCAGCGAACGCCGCCCGGTTCGATGACACCCATCCACGTGAGATGGAGGACCCCGCATGATCGCGCGACAAGTTCGGCCGGAGGCCGACAGGCCACAGAGGTGTTTCGTCGTCGGCCCCATCGGCGATCCGTATGCCGCGCACGGCAGCCCCGAGCGTGAGGCGTACGAGCACCATCTCGGGATCTTCGAGCAGGTGATCGCTCCGGCCTGCGAGAAGTACGAGATCACCGCCGTGCGCGCGGACGGCATCGCGCACGCCGGGGATATCAACGAACAGATCTGTCGGCACGTCATCGAGTCCGACCTGGTCATTGCGGACGTCAGCGGCGGCAACCCCAACGTGATGTACGAGCTGGGACTGCGTCATATTACGGGCAAGCCGACAATCCACATCGGGGAGGCCGGACGGCTGCCTTTCGACATTGCGTCGATCAGGACCATCCGCTACCAGCGGGCGCGCAGCCACCTGGTTGGCGCGCGTAGGGAGATCGAGGGCGCTCTGGAAGTGGGGCTTCGGGACGGATTCGAACTCCTCACACCCGCACGGGTCCTGCGGGGACTCCAGACCGTCACCGAACCGTCATCCTCCGCGCAGAGCGGGAATGTCGAGAACGTGAACGACGAGGACCCGCCCGGACTGCTCGACAACTTCGCCGCGATTGAAGACGGGCTGGGCGAGATGGACTCCGAAATCGAAGCGATCACGAAGACGATGGAGACGATCGGAGCGCTGACCGGACGAGCCAACGCCGAGGTGGCCGATCTCACCGAGGCGAACGCGCCCGCGAGCGCGCACCTCGCGGCTGTGCTCCGGTACGCGAAGTCGCTCAGTACGCCCGCTGGGGAGTTGGACAAGGTTGCCGCGGTGTTCGCGGAGCGGATGGCTACCCTGGACAGTGGGGTGAGAGCCGCGTTGGGTCTCGTCGAGGTGACTCCGCCGGATAAGCGTGGCGAGGGAGCGAAAGAGTTCCTGGAACAGCTTATGGACCTGGACGAGTCCGCTCAGACGTGCCTGTCGCAGATCACCTTCTTTGGTGAGTCCGCGGGCGGCATGCTTCGTGTGAGCCGACACCTACGCGAGCCCGTTAAGGACATCTCCGCCGCGGTGAAACGGATGGCCTCCGCCATCGCGTGCATGGGGGAGTGGGCGGGCAAGGCCCGCGTGCTGGCGCAGGGCACTGCCGAGTGAGGCGCCCCGACAGGAACCCGGGCCCTTGAGGCCCGGGTTCCTGTCTCGCGTCTAGAGGACACATGCAGCGGCTGGCGCCAGCGCACCATTGCAGGATGGTGTGCCGGTAGCCGGGTTGTCGCTCTTGGACGATCACTGCTCGATATCGTCGAAGAGGCTGCGATGTGCCCCCTGTACCGTCTGTACCGTTGGTCACTGGCTGTTGGTGGACGCATCGAGGTAACGACCGCTCAACGGCCATAGCCCTGCTCGAATTGATGAGGCGGACCGCACGGGTTTGGTACCAGTGAGGTAAATTCGAGCCCCCGCTGGCCTCTGTGTCCTCGTGTCGAGGAATCTGTGCGGCGCCACATCAGGGGTAGCTGACACGTGCAGAGGTGGCTCAGGCGCGCAGGCGGCTCGCGCATGCGGAGGCCTTTGCTCCTCAACTGGCCCGTATAACACCCCAGTTGACGGAGCATCACATTTACCTACACAGTCCCCGCGTTGGCTTGCAGGCGCATTGCACCCACCCCGCACGGGGGTCACAATGGCGGTCCCGGACCACGCAAGGAGTTGCGCGTGAGTGATCCGCCCATCGTGTTCCCGGATGTGGAACGCCTTGTCGTCGACCATCTCAAGAGCCGTCCCGAGCTGGCTGGAGTCATTGTCGACAACCGCACGCCGCCGGGTTTCGACGGCACCCAGAAGGCCGTCCTGGTGTCCCGGGCGGGCGGAGCGTGGGTCGACGATCAGCACCTCGACCAGCCCCTGATCGACCTGGAGGTCTACGGTCCCGACAAGCCGACCGCGCACACGGTGGCCACCGCGGCCCGTACGGCACTGCTGACCGTGCGCGGCACCACGTACGGCGGTGCCCGCGTCACCGATGTCGTCGAGGCGGACGGGCCGCGCTGGCTGCCCGACTACAACCGGCAGGCGGCCAGCCGCTATCTGTCCACCACCCGGCTCTCGATCCGCCCGGCCCTACCGAGCCCGTAGGCCGTAGCCCGTACGCGTGCGAGGTCGGCGCGCCCTGAGCAGTCCGAAGGAGTCCGCATGCCCGGAATGAACCCGAACGAGATCCGTGTCGCCGGCACGGGGCGCATCCTCACCGCCCCGCTCGGTACGCGGCCGCCCGTCGATCTGACCGGAGACTGGGTCGCCCCCTGGCGCGACCTGGGCTACACCAGCACCGACGGCATCCGCTTCAACAAGAAGGACAAGATCGACCCGGTGGACACCTGGCAGTCCGTCAGCCCGGCCCGGTTCGTGTACTCCGACCGGGACCTGACCGTGAAGTTCGCGCTGCTCCAGCTCAATGAGGACACTCTGCCGTTCTTCTTCGGTGGAGACGTGGTCAAGGAGACCGCGGAGGGGTCCAAGCTCTACATGTACCAGGTCGCGTCCGAGCCCAAGAAGGACGAGCGGATGCTCGGCGTGGAGTTCGCGGACGGCGATGCCATCAAGTACCGCTTCACCATCGCGCGCGGCCAGGTCACCGAGACCGAGGAGTTCCAGCTCACCCGTACCGCGTCGGTCAAGCTCGGCATCACCTTCACCGCCCTCTCGGTGGACAACGCCGCGCCTCTCGCGACCTGGCTCACGAACGACCCCGCGTTCGCGAAGTAGAAGCAGAAGTAGAGGTAGAGAAGGCAGAGGTGGCCGGGGCGGTCGCCCGCCAGCCCCTCACCCATCGACCCAGGAGTCCCATGTCCGCGCCTTTCAATGTCAACGCCGCCCGCGCCCAGCGGCTCGAATCGCTGGGGCTGAACTGGGAGTTCGAGGTGGACGGCGAGACGTTCTCGCTGCCCACCGAGATTCCGCGCCGCTCCGCCCAGGCTCTCTCCTCCCTGGATGACAACGACCTGGACGGGCTGCTCGCCCTGTTGCTCGGCGACGAGCAGTACAAGCGGTTCGCCGAGCACGAGGTCAGCGTCCAGGACGTGGCCGCCGTACTGAACGCCTACGGCGAGGCGACCGGGCTGAGCATGGGGGAAGGCTGAGCCTCGGCGCGCTCGTGGAGGAGCACGCCGAGGCGCTGGAGGCGGATCTGCTGCGCCACTACGGCGTCGACCTGCTCGGCTGGTACCGCGGTGAGCTGTCGTCGCGGCGGCTCGCCGTGCTCGTC
Organism: Streptomyces sp. NPDC050732; assembly: GCF_040654255.1. Classification (NCBI taxonomy): domain Bacteria; kingdom Bacillati; phylum Actinomycetota; class Actinomycetes; order Kitasatosporales; family Streptomycetaceae; genus Streptomyces; species Streptomyces sp. NPDC050732. Next base: position 35,388 of record NZ_JBFAHP010000041.1, on the reverse strand, counting down.
CGGCACCTGCCGCGGGACAGTGCGTTCCGGCTCGCGCACGAGGGTGAGGGGGCGCAGTGGTCACTGACCGACCACCTGCTCGCCGCCGTGGTCGACCACCTGGCCATCGCCAACTGGATGTTCGCCTCGGTCAACCGGGACGAGGACGAGCCGGCGCCGGAGGCGCCGCAGCCGGTGCCCCGGCCGGGCGCGGGCGACGCCGTGCCCGACGGTATGGCTGCGGCCGACGCTCCCGGGGCCGCCGAACTGGCCCGCTTCTTCGGATGACGTGACCCGAGTGACGTGACCCGAGCGCCGCGAGAGGAGGAGACGTGACCTCGCACCAGGACAGGCAGCCCGACGGTGGCGGCGCCGTTCCGGCCACCAAGAAGGACTTCGAGGAACGGGTCAAGGCGCTGATCAAGGCCGCCAAGGAGGAGCAGGTCAAGCGCATTGGACCGCTTGAGGTGGAGACTGCCCGGCACAAGGAGGCGCTGGCCGGAGTCAATACAGAAGTCAACCTTCTCAAAGGGGAGATGACGTTCATGGCGGGCTCGTTCAAGGGGCTGGAGAGCAACGTCCGCGTGTGGGGCAAGGACTTCAACATCATCGGAGACTTCCTGGCCAGGCGCCGCGGGGAAGACCCCGCACAGTTGCGCGGGGACATCCGGAGTCTGCAGACCCGCGTCCAACGCGCGCAGACGACGGCGGACCACGCGCTCCAGCGCCAGCGGGACGCTGCCCAACGCGGCGCCCAGGGCAGCCGCTCCGGTCACCGAACCGCCGACGTACAGAACCTCACACAGGCCTCGCAGGCCATCGACCGCCTGGAAAGGCGCATCAACCGCCTTGTCAGCGAACTGGGCTGACGGCCCACTGGAGGTCTGCCATGTCACTCGTACAAGCCCTCAACCGCTCCGCCTCCGGATTCCGTGGTCTGCGGACGAGTGCGGGGCAGGCAGAGTCCGGGGTCGGCAAGGTGCGGGCGGCCGTGCAGCAGGCGGACCGGGCCGTCAGCCGGATCAAGGGCGGGCTCGACCGTACGTCGAGTTCCCTCCGTGGGGTCAAGACGCAGGCGGACGCCGCCGCCCGCAGCGTCCGGCAGGCCGACCGGGCCATGGACGGGGCCGGGAAGTCGGCCACGCGCGGCGGCGGGCTCATGGGGCGGATGAAGTCGGGACTCCAGGGGGTCACCACCGCGCAGCGCGGTCTGAACACCGCCATGAAGGCGAACGTCTTCGGCGCGATCATGGCGCTGCTGCTCCCGCTGATCACCAAGCTCATCGACATGGCGATGCAGTCCAAGACCGTGCAGCGCATCGTGCGGACGGCGTTCCGGGTCATCGGGCAGGTGATCGGCACGACGATGCGGGCGGCACGGCAGGTCGTGCAGGCCACCTGGAACGCCATCAAGGTCGCCTTCCAGGTCGTCCTGAGGGTGATCTGGACGGTCGTGAAGACGTACTTCACGATCTACAAGACCATCATCACGACCGTGATCCGCGCGGTCCTCGCGGTGATCAGACCGGCGCTGAACTTCCTCCGCGAACGCGTTCCGGCCGCCTTCCGTGCCGTACGCGACGGCCTGCACCGGGCCTGGAGCGGCCTGGCGAACTTCACGAAAGGCGTCTTCAACAGCGTGCTCGGCGCTGTGAAGGGGCCCATCAACGCGGTGATCGGCCTGGTCAACTCGGCGATCAGGGCGCTCAACAAGGTGAAGGTGTCCATCCCGGGCTGGGTGCCGGGCGTCGGTGGCAAGACCTTCGGCGTCAGTCTTCCGACCATCCCGACCCTCGCCCAGGGCGGCATCGTGCTGCCGCGCACCGGTGGCACGCTCGCCCTGCTCGGCGAGGCGGGGCAGGCCGAGGCCGTGCTGCCGTTGAACAGGCTGGAGGCGCTGCTCGCGCGGGGGCCCCGGCCGGGTGGGGGACCGGTGCGTGCGCTGGGGCCGCAGCAGCGCGGCGGTGTGGTGATCGAGAACTACTACGAGGCGCGCGGCGGCAGCGCCCGGCAGACCGCCGAGGACCTGATGTTTTTGATGAAGGCCAGGGGCTGAAGCCGTGATGCAGACCGGGGGTGGCGTGGTGGTGAGCGGATGAAGGCCAGGACAGCGGGGACAGCGGGGGCGCGGTACGGATCCGGCGCGCCCGGGGCGCTGATCGACACGGACGGGCAGGTGCAGTGGGCGGATCTCCTGATCGGTCCCGGCACCCCCTACTGGGTAGCGGCCGAGGGCCTCACCGGCTGGGAGGAACTGCCGGGCCTTGAGTCGTCCGACGCGAACCGCCCGGCAGGGCACGGCGGCTGGCCGGGCACGCAGTGGGCCCAGCCCCGCACCGTCACCGCTCAGCTGTGGCTCGCCCCGGACCCGGACGGCGGCCCCGAAGCGGCCCTGGCCGCCCTGCGTACGCTGCGCTCCGCCACCGGGATACGGGACGAGGAGGAGTGGCTCGCGGTGCGGCTGTACGGCGAGACGCTGGCCGTGAAGGCGCGCGTCACCCAGCGCGTCGTGCCCACGGACCGGCAGTTCCTCGCCGGCCGCCTGGCCAAGGTGACGCTCCAGTGGAAGGCCATGGACCCACGGCGGTACGAGAGCGTCGCGCGCCGGGTCGAGATCGGTCTGCCGCGCCGGGAGCCGGGCCTGACCTGGCCGCTGACGTGGCCCTTGAACTGGGGCACCCCGGGGTCCGTCGGCGAGGCGACGGTGGAGAACACGGGCAGCGCCCCCGCCCACCCGCTGATCACCTTCACCGGGCCGTGCGTCGGCCCGCGCCTGGCCAACCACGACAGCGGCACCTGGCTGGAGTACGACCTGCCCCTGCTGCTCGGCGACGTGCTGGAGGTCGACACCGCCGAAGGCTCCGTGCTGTTCAACGGGACGGCCTCGCGCCGCCACACCGCGGTCGTCGGCAGCGTCCCCGAGGAGCTGTTCACCCTGGCCCCCGGCGCGTCCCGGCTGTCCTTCCGGGCCGAGTCCGGCGACGCGGAGCGGGCGTCGGCCACCGTCGCCTGGCGGTCGGCCGAGTGGTGAGGCCGCACCGCGCGGTCCGGCCCGTGTCCGAGCGCGCGACGGCACCCACCCCCGACAACCGGCAGTCCCGGCGACTTTGGAGAGTTCCATGACGACACGTTCCGCATGGCATCTGCCCACCGGACAGACCCGGGAGGACACCCGGCTCGCCATGAGCCTCGGGATGGCGTCCTCCGGCCCGCTGACCGCCCGCGGCGGCTGCGCCGTGGGCGGTCTCCAGCTGACCGGCAGCGCGGCCAGCAGCATGCAGGCCCGGCTCTCGCCCGGCCGGCTGTGGGTGCCCGGCGGCTCCGCGGCGGCCCAGGGCGGCTACCCGGTCACCGTGGACGCCGACACGCAGGTCACCTTCGCCGACGGTCATGCCACCCTGCCGCGCATCGACGCGCTCGTGGTGCGGGTGTACGACGCGGACTACGACGCCTCGGGGCGCTACGAGGCCGTTCTGGAGATCGTCCAGGGCACCCCCGCGAGCGCGCCGGTGCCGCCCGCGCTGCCGAAGAGCGCCGAGCTGCTGTACGAGGTGTCGGTCGCTGCGGGCGCTTCGGCGACGCGCGGCATCACCTGGGCGACGGCGGTCGCCGACCGGCGCCGCTACACCGCCGCGCTCGGCGGCATCCTGCCCGCCGGCGGCGGACACGGCTCCCAGGGCGGCTACGCGGGGCAGTACCGGGACGCGGGCGGGCGTCTGGAGCGCTGGGACGGCAGCCAGTGGCAGCAGTACATCCCCGATGCCATGCTCAAACGCAGCTCGGTCCTGGGGCACACCGCTTCCACCACGTACACCGAGGCCCTCACCGACGCGGGCCCGCTCACCGCCGAATTCATCGCGCCGTCGTCGACCTGGGTGCACATATCGGTCGGGGCGCGCATCGCGGGTGACGGCGGAGGCGGCGGCTTCTTCTCGGTGAACGTCCGGCCGAAGGCGGGCGGGGCACCCCTCGTCACCGCGTCCGACGACGTGGCCGCCGTCTACACCGGGGCGGGCTCGGCCTCCGTGTTCACCAACTTCCCGCTGGGGCGCCTCACCCCGGGCGTCGGGTACATCGCGACCGCCGCCCACAAGGCCGGGTCCCCCAAGACCTGGTACGACAGCCGCTTCATCCGCATCGACCCGGTCGCCTAACCCGTGGACAGCCCCTACCTCGCGTACTTCACCGACCTGCGCACAGGCACCCCCATCGACGTCCTCCCCCTGCAGGGCCTGGAGTTCGACGACTACATCGGCAAGCCGGGATCGCTCAGCGCCACCCTGCCGGTGCCCAACCGGCGGATGGCGCGGCGGGTCAGGGAGATTCTGGAGGGCCGTACCGCCGTCTACCTCGAACGCGGCGACCAGGTGTGCTGGGGCGGCATCGTCTGGACGCTCACCCCGGCCATGGACGAGCAGGGCACGGTCACCGTCGCGCTCCAGGCCGCCACCTTCGACTCGTACGCGGCACACCGCCGCATCCGGCGGAACCTCACGTACACCGATACCGACGATCTCACCATCGTGCGCGGTCTCTGGGAGCACATCCAGAGCATGCCGGGCGGCGACATCGGCGTCGGCTTCGCCCCCGCGCCGGCGGGCACACCGCGCACGGTGACGTACCTCGACGGCGACGAGACGCCGGTGGAGGAGGCGATCGCGCAACTGGCGTCGATGGAACCGGGGTTCGAGTACCTGGTGAGCGTGTACCGCGACCCGGCGACCGGTCAGCGCGCCAAGCGGCTGCTGTTCGGCGTCCCGCGCATCCACGTCGGCGAGGGCACCACGGTCCTGGACCTGCCGGGCGACATCCTCACGTACTCCTTCCCGCGCGACGCCACCCGCGGCGGCACCACCGCCCGTGCCCGCGGGGGCACCCCCGAAGGCGCGGACCGCCCCGTCATCTCCGACGAACACGTGGCGCACGCGCTGATCGGCGCCGGATTCCCGCGCCTGGACACCACGTCCGACCACAGCAACGTCACCGCCAAAGCCACCCTCGACTCCCTGGCCCGCACCGAACTCGCCGCGCTCGGCGGCCCGGTCGTGATCCCCGCCGTCCGTGTCCGCCTCGACGCGGACACCACGCCGTCGCTCCTCGGAACGACCGTGCGGCTGCGCATCCATGACGTGTGGTTCAGCGAGGGCCTCGACGCGACGTACCGCGTCATCGGGGTCAAGGTCACCGCCCCCGAGCGGGGCCGCGCCGAAACGGCGGAACTCTACCTCGAAGGCGTCGCGGGCGCCGAAGGCATGGAGGGCAGCTGATGCCGAATCTTCCCGAGGACATCCTGGACCGCATCAAGAACTTGGAACGGCAGGTGCGGCAGCTGACCACCTACGTCAACACGCGTGCGGCGGCGGCTCCCGCGAGGTCGGCGGAGGGCGCCGCCGACGAGCCGCGTGAAGAGGGCGGGCCACCTCCCTCCCCGTGAACACCACGCGTCACTCGGGTCACAAAGGTTCCCGCCCCGTTCATTCGGTGCCGGAGCGGTGACCTCCGTGCCGCGATCGCGTACTCCTTCGCCGCGAAATGTTGGCTCACTCGTCCCTGCCCCTGCGCGGTCAGGACCCCTACGGTCCCTGTGACCAGTCGGCGACGCCCGTCAACTCATCGTTCGTCTCTCGGTGTAGGAGTATCTGTGGACCGTCGCAACTTCCTGCGTGGTGCGGTGTTCGGCACCTCGGCCGCTGTCTTCGGCGGCACCCTCATGCACGGCGCCGCCTACGCGGCCCCGGCCCAGAACGGCACCAGCCCCTACGGTGGTCTGCTGGCCGCCGACGCCAACGGCATCATGCTGCCGGCCGGCTTCACCAGCCGCGTCATAGCCCGCTCGGGCCGGACGGTCTCCGGCACCTCGTACACCTGGCACGGCGCCCCCGACGGCGGCGCCTGCTTCGCCGACGGCACGGGCTGGATCTACGTCTCCAACTCGGAGCTCGCCACCGGGGGCGGGGCGAGCGCCGTCAAGTTCAACTCCTCCGGTTCCGTCACGGGTGCCTACCGGGTCCTCTCCAACACCCGCAACAACTGCGCCGGCGGGGCCACCCCGTGGAACACCTGGCTGTCGTGCGAGGAAGTCAGCCGCGGATACGTCTACGAGACCGACCCGTGGGGCGCCAAGGCCGCCGTCCGCCGCACCGCGATGGGCCAGTTCAAGCACGAGGCCGCCGCCGCCGACCCGGTGCGCAAGGTGATCTACATGACCGAGGACGAGTCGGACGGCTGCTTCTACCGGTTCACCCCGGCCACCTGGGGCGACCTCTCCTCCGGGACCCTCCAGGTGCTCGTCGCGGGGACCGGCGCCACCGGCTCCTTCACCTGGGCGAACGTGCCCGACCCGGACGGCTCGCCCACCTACACCCGCGACCAGGTCTCCGGCGCCAAGATCTTCAACGGCGGCGAGGGCTGCCACTACGCCTCCGACACCGTCTGGTTCACCACCAAGGGCGACAACCGTGTTTGGCGGCTCAACCTGCGCGACAGCACCTACGAACTCGCCTACGACGACAGTCTCGTCACCAACGGCACCCCGCCCCTGACCGGTGTCGACAACGTCACCGGCAGCTCCTCGGGAGACCTGTTCGTCGCCGAGGACGGCGGCAACATGGAGATCTGCGTCATCACGCCCGCCGAAGTCGTGGCCCCCTTCCTGCGCGTCAACGGCCAGTCCGGCTCCGAGATCACCGGCCCGGCCTTCTCGCCCGACGGGAAGCGGCTGTACTTCTCCAGCCAGCGCGGTACGTCCGGCAGCTCGTCCGGCGGCATCACCTACGAGGTCACAGGACCCTTCCGCACCACCGCCTGAGCACACCCCCGGCGGGACGGTCAGCGGACGCGGCGGATCCGGATCGGGCCGCGGGCATCCGCCGGGTCCACGGGGCGGCCCCCCTGGGTGATCTCCACCTCGCCGGCCGTGACCAGCCGGCGGGCGGCGCGGCGCGCCGGTTCCATCAGGGCGCGCCAGCCGTCGTCGTCCCCTCCGTACACCGCCCGTGCGGCGTCGGAGGGGCAGATCGTCGAGGACGGGCTGCGACGATCGAGCAGTTCCAGGATGGCCCGTTCCAGGCGCCGGTCCGTCCGCCGTTCGTTGTCCGTCACATCCGCCAGTGTCGCACCGCGGTCAGATGACGCCCTGGGCGGACATCGCGTCCGCCACCCGCTCGAAGCCGGCGATGTTCGCGCCCGTCACGTAGTCCCCGGGGGCGCCGTAGCGCTCGGCGGTCTCGTGGCACGTGCGGTGGATGTTGTTCATGATGCGCGTCAGTTCCTCTTCGACGCGCTCCGCCGACCACGACGTGCGGGCGTGGTTCTGCGCCATCTCCAGCGCGCTGACCGCGACGCCGCCCGCGTTGGCCGCCTTGCCGGGCCCGAAGGAGACGCCCGCCTGCCGGAAGAGGCGTACGGCCTCGGGGGTCGTCGGCATGTTGGCGCCCTCCGAGACCGCCTTCACGCCGCCCCGGATCAGCGCGGTGGCGTCGTCGGCGTCCAGCTCGTTCTGCGTGGCGGACGGCAGCGCGATGTCGGCGGGCACCTCCCAGACACGTCGGCCCGGCACGAAGCGGGCCGAGGCGCCGCGGCGCTGGGCGTAGGTGTCCACGCGGGCGCGTTCGACCTCCTTGACCTGCTTGAGGAGGTCGAGGTCGATGCCCTTCTCGTCGACCACGTAGCCGGAGGAGTCCGAGCACGTCACGGCGTTGGCGCCCAGGGCGGCCAGCTTCTGGATGGTGTGGATGGCGACGTTCCCGGAGCCGGAGACGACGGCGGTGCGGCCTTCGATGGACTCTCCGCGTTCGCGCAGCATCGCCGCCGTGAAGAGGACGTTGCCGTAGCCGGTCGCCTCCGGGCGGATCAGGGAGCCGCCCCAGTTGCTGCCCTTGCCGGTGAGGACGCCCGCCTCCCAGCGGTTGGTGATGCGCCGGTACTGCCCGAACAGGTAGCCGATCTCCCGGCCGCCGACGCCGATGTCACCCGCGGGTACGTCCGTGTGCTCGCCGATGTGCCGGTACAGCTCCGTCATGAACGACTGGCAGAAACGCATGACTTCGGCGTCGCTGCGGCCGCGCGGGTCGAAGTCGCTGCCGCCCTTGCCGCCGCCGATGCCGAGGCCCGTCAGCGCGTTCTTGAAGATCTGCTCGAAGCCCAGGAACTTGATGACGCCGAGGTTCACCGACGGGTGGAAGCGCAGACCGCCCTTGTACGGGCCGAGGGCGCTGTTGAACTCCACGCGGAAGCCGCGGTTGACCCGCACGTGACCGTGGTCGTCCTGCCACGGCACCCGGAAGATGATCTGTCGCTCCGGTTCGCACAGTCGCTCGATCAGGCCGGCTTCGGCGTACTCGGGGCGGGCCGCGATGACCGGCGCCAGTGTTTCGAGGACCTCGCGGGCGGCCTGGTGGAACTCCGGCTGGGCCGGGTTGCGGTGTTCGATCTCGGTGAGCAGCTGGGAGAGCGCCGTCTTCTGCGAGAGCGCTGTCTTCGTGTCGGGTCGCGTGGTCAAAGGAGCCCTTTCTGGCACGGCCGGCGTCGGCGCTCGGCGCCGCTGCCGTGCGCAGGAAGACGCCTGGGCCGCAAGTATCACGCGCATGTAAACACGGCGACCAGCCCCCGGGTCCAGCCGGTGACCACCATGCGAGACCCGGCCCTGGTGGGCCACCGGTCCTACGAGCGGACCCGGTGCTGCTCCCGACTCACGGCCAGGGGTGCCGCCCGGCGGACCGAATCGGCGGACGCGGCCAGCAGCGGCAGGCGAACGGCGGGGCTCGGGATGCGGTTCTGGGCGTGCAGCACTCCCTTGATCACCGTCGGGTTCGGTTCGGTGAAGAGAGCGGCGGACAGCCGGGCCAGCTCGGCTCCCAGAGCGCGGGCGGGTGCGGCGGAGCCGCGCCGCCACAGCGCGATCATCTCGGCGTAGTCGGCGGTACGCAGATTGGCCGACGCGACGATTCCACCGTGGGCGCCCGCCGCGACGAGCGGCGAGAGGACGATGTCGTCACCGCCGAGCACGGCGAAACCGGGCAGGGGCGCGTCGAGCAACTCCATGGTGGTCGGGTCGATCGAGCCGGTCGCGTGCTTGATGCCGACGACCTCCGGCAGGCGGCCGAGCGCGGTGATCGTGCCGGCGCCGAGCGGCTGCGCGCTGCGGTAGGGGATGTCGTACACGATCAGAGGGAGGCCGCCGTGCTCGGCGAGGGCGGCGAAGTGCGCCAGGGTCCCCGCTTCGCCGGGGCGGATGTAGGGCGGCGCGGGAACCAGCGCGGCGGCGACATCGCCCTCGGACGCCAGCTCCCGCAGTGCCGTGATGGCGGCGGCGGTGTCGTTGGTGCCCACCCCGACGACGAGCGGCGCACCGTGCGCCCGGCAGGCGGCGGAGCAGACGCGGACCACCGTCTCTCTCTCCTCGGCGGTCAGCGTGGCGGCTTCGGCGGTCGTACCGAGGGCGACGAGCCCGGCGGCGCCGGCCGACAGGGCCTCGTCGGCGAGTCGGGCCAGCGCCTCGGGGGCCAGGCGCAGATCGTCGGTGAACGGGGTCACCAGGGGGACGTACAGGCCGTTGAAGAACGGTTCGAGGCCGGCTTCGGGGTTCGACACAGGGTTCGCTTCGGCGTTCATGCTCCTACCCTGGCCCACCGGACTCGGTAGATCCATTTCAGATTCCTGCCGTCACACCTAAGCTGAACTTATGCTCGATGTCCGTCGCCTCCATCTGCTCCGCGAACTCGACCGGCGGGGCACCATCGCCGCCGTGGCCGAAGCGCTGACCTTCACCGCGTCCGCCGTCTCCCAGCAGCTCGGCGTGCTGGAGAGGGAGGCGGGCGTGCCCCTCCTGGAGCGCAGCGGCAGACGCGTGATCCTCACCCCCGCGGGCCGCTCCCTCGTCGTGCACGCCGACGCGGTGCTGAACCGTCTCGAACAGGCGGTCGCCGAGCTGGCGGGCGCCCGGGACGGCATCGGCGGGCCGCTGCGCATCGGGACGTTCCCTTCCGGCGGCCACACCATCGTTCCCGGCGCGCTGGCCGAACTGGCGCTGCGGCACCCCGCGTTGGAGCCGATGGTGCGGGAGATCGACTCCGCGCGCGTCTCCGACGGCCTGCGGGCCGGCGAGCTGGACGTGGCCCTCGTCCACGACTACGACTTCGTACCCGCGACCCCGGACACGACCGTGGACGAGGTGCCCCTGCTCGAAGAGCCGATGTACCTCGTCACCCCTGCGGAGGGCGGGGCAGCGACCGCCGCCCCAGGCCCAGGCTCCGGCACCGGTCCCGGGAGCACGCTGGCGGCGCTGCTCGGGCCCTGCGCCGAGGTTCCGTGGATCACCGCACGGGAGGGTACGACCGGTCACGCGATGGCCGTACGCGCCTGCCAGGCCGCCGGGTTCCAGCCCAGGATCCGCCACCAGGTCAACGACTTCCGCACCGTGCTCGCTCTGGTGGCCGCCGGGCAAGGGGCCGGGTTCGTGCCGCGGATGGCCGCCGTGCCGAGCCCCGCGGGCGTGGTGCTCACGAGACTGCCGCTGTTCCGTCGCTCGAAGGTCGCGTTCCGCGCGGGCGGCGGCGCGCATCCGGCGATCGCCGCTTTCGTGGCCGCGGCGACGACGGCGGTCGATCACATGGAGGGTTCACACGGACCGGGCGGCAGCTCCGAGTGAACCGGCCGACCGCGGGCATGTGTTCGCCTGGGCCGCACCATCCGTGGCCTCCAGATGCCCAGACGTCCGAACGAGAAGGCGATTTCCCGCGATGGCCGATGACGCATACCTGTTCCTCCTCCCCGACCGGCACCCCCGACTGGGCGCGGCCCTCGCTGCCGTCGGCGCCTTGGAATGCACGGAAACCCCTGCGGTGCACGCCTGGTTGCAGGCCCACGAGGCCTCCCCGGCATCGGAACAGGTCAGGATCCTGCCCGCCGAGGCCGAGACGCTCATCCCGAAGGACGCCGAGCGGCTGCCGGTGCCGCTGAGCGAGGAGGAGGCGCTCAAGGTCCACCAGGAGTGCGCGCCCCAGGCCGTCACGGACATGGAGAGCGAACTGCTCGAATTCCGGGAGACGACCCAGGACCGGCAGGCCCTCGTGCACCGGGCCCTGACCGCGGGGATTCCCGCGGAGCGCATCGCCCGGCTGACCGGCCTCGACCCGGAGGAGATCGGCCGCCTGTCCGCCTGAACGGCTCGGGCTGATCCCCAAGACACGCCCTAGCGGCCGCCCAGTGCGGATACCAGGATCGCGACCGTGACGGTGTTGAAGACGAAGGCGATGACCGTGTTCGCCGCCACGGTCCGGCGCATGGCCCGTGAGGTCACATCGACGTCGGTGGTGCCGAACGTCGTCATCGCGGCCAGGGCGAAATAGACGTAGTCGGCCCAGGCGGGGGCCTGTTCTCCGGGGAAGTCGAGCGCCCGCTCGTTCTCCACGAGGTTGTCGGCCTGGAAGGTGACGGCGAAGGCCACGACCACGCAGATCCAGGCGACGACGACCAGGGCGAGCGCCACCAGCGTGCGGGGGACGGCGGAGAAGGTGGTGCTGAGGTGGCCGGGAAGCCACAGCACCGCCACGACCAGCGCGGCGGCCGCGATGAAGAGCGACCCTCCGGGCCCGGGCGCGGTTCCGAGGACATAGCGCTGCAGGAACGTGCCGCGAGCTTCGCGCCGCGCCCAGGAGCGGACCTCCTCCGGCCCGGCGCTCAGGAAGGCGGTCAAGGTGAGGGCGAGGTAGGGAAGCAGGTAGGCGAAGAAGACCAGTACGCCGACATCCGCTGCCGAGATGAGCGCCACGGCGTCGACGGGCAGGACCACTGCCGCGCACGCCGCGATGACCAGGCTCACGGCCGAGCGGCGCCGTTCGGAAAGCCAGCGGTGCACGGACGAGCCTCCTCCCTGGTCGGTCGTCGGGTGACGGAGTACCCCGGTGTCGTGGCCATGGTGACGGCGCGCATCCCGGTCGGCAGGTCGTGGCGGCCGGTCGGGTCAAGCGCGGTTGCGGATGCGGATGCCGCGCTGGGCCCTGACCCTGGATGGGGGGAGAAACGCAGAGAGGCAGGTGCGCCCATGACGGTCATGGACAAGCTCAAGCAGATGCTCAAGGGACACGAGGACAAGGCCGGCCAGGGAATCGACAAGGCGGGCGACTTCGTCGACGAGAAGACGCAGGGCAAGTACAGCAGTCAGGTCGACACGGCCCAGGACAAGCTCAGGGGCCAGTTCGGCTCGGACGGGCAAAACCCGCCGCAGAGTTAGGCAAGGTCAGGGCGGAAGCGGTCCGGCCGACCGCTGACGCGGATGCCGCAGACGTCGGCCCCGCACCCCTCCGTGTGACGCGGAGGATGTGCGGGGCCGACGTCTGTGCCATGCGTGTGCCATGCGTCCCCGCAGTCCCGGGACACCTTGGCGCAAAAAATGGCACCACGTGGTGCCATTCGTGTGCCATGATGGCGTCATCGTTAGCGCGCTGCCCCCGCCTCGCGGGCAGGAGGGTGCGTTTCGCGGAGCCGGCCGTCAGAGGGGTTGCATCATGGGGACAGCACAGAGCCAGGAGCAGGCCGCCGCACCCGGTGCCTGCGCCGCCTTCGTCCGCTTCGTGCTGTGCGGTGGCGGGGTGGGCCTCGCCTCCAGCTTCGCCGTGGTGGCCCTCGCCTCCCGGATCCCCTGGGCGCTGGCGAACGCCCTGGTCACCGTGGTCTCCACCCTCGTCGCCACCGAGCTCCACGCCCGCTTCACCTTCGGTGCGGGCGGGCGCGCGACCTGGCGGCAGCACGCGCAGTCGGCGGGGTCCGCGGCGGCCGCGTACGCGGTGACCTGCGTGGCGATGTTCGTCCTGCAGCAGCTGGTGGCGGCACCCGGCGCGGTGCTTGAGCAGGTCGTGTACCTGTCGGCATCCGCACTCGCCGGTGTCGCGCGGTTCGCGGTGCTGCGTCTCGTCGTCTTCGCCCGGAACCGTTCGCAGCCCGCCGCGGCCACCGTACGCACCGCGCGTCCCGTGCACGCGACCGTGGCCCGCGCGGCCTCGGCCGACCCCGCGGCGCTCTGCCCCGCCGCCTGACTTCGTGCCCGCGTGTTTGTGCCCCCGGGGCTCCGTGCGTCCGGGGGCGGGGTGGGCGTCGTGCCCGGGTGGTCCAGGGGTCACGCGGTGGTGTGGGCCAGCTCCTGGCCGAGGTGGCGGGCGAGCTGCGCGGGGGTGGGGTTCTCGACGATGGCGACCATCGCGATCTCCATGCCGGTCAGCGTCATCAGCGTCTTGGTGAGCTCAAGGGCGGTGAGGGAGTTGAGGCCGTTCTCAAGGAAGTTGCTGTCGTCGCCGAGGGTGGTGTTGAGGAGGGTGCCGGCCTGGGTGCGGATGGTGTCGGTCAGGAGCTTCTCGCGCTCCTCGGGGGTGGCCGCGGCGAGCTGCTTCTCCAGCTCGGTGGCGTCCTGGCCGGGGGTGTTGTCGGTGCTGGTCATGGTTGCTCCTGTGTGAGTGAGGTGTTGGCGGGGGTCACACCGCGGCGTGCGCGGTGTGGTCGTGCAGCCAGTAACGCTTGGCCTGGAAGGAGTACGTCGGGAGGTCGATGGTCCGGGGGCGGTCCGTGCGCTGGACGAGAGGGGTCCAGTCGACGGTGCCGCCCGTGGTGTGCAGCCGGGCGAGAGCGGTCAACAGGGCGCGTACGGCCGTGGTTTGCGATGTCTCCGTGGTGAGCGCGCCCAGGTGGAGAAGCGTGTGGGTCTCGGGGGTGAGGGGTGCGGCGGGGGCCGGCGAGGTGAGGTGGTGGTGCCAGTAGTCGGCGGAGGTGAGGGGGGTGTCGGCCGGGGCGGTGCTGGTGAGCGTGAGCGTGGGGCGTTGGAACGTCAGCTGCTTCAGCACGGGCTCGTAGGCGTCGGGCGAGGCCGGTTGCGCACTGTGGATGGCGTGGGCGGCGGCCAGGCGGCACGCGTCGTCGAGGGTGAGGACTCCCGCGGCGTACGCGGCGGCGATGTGGCCCACACCGTCGCCGGTGAGGCTGTGGGGGCGTACCCCGCTGTCGAGGAGCAGGCGCGCGAGCGCGGTGTGGACCGCGAAGCGCGAGAGCTCGGCGTGGACGGGGGAAGCGGGGAGGGGAGCCGGCAGGCGGGGGTCCAGGTGGGTGTCGAGGAGTGCGCGTGCTTCGTCGAAGGCGGTCGCGAAGAGCGGGAACGCCGAGCGGAACCCGGCACCTCCGAAAGCCGCGCCGGGCACGGCTCCGGGCGCCGTCCCCGTCGTATCCCCGTCGGCCGGGTGGCCGCCGAAGTGCCAGGCGATCTTCTTCGGGTCGGCCCCGGGCACGCTCCGGACCAGGTCGGGGTGGTCCTCTCCGGCGGCCAGCGCGCGGGCGGCGGCGAGCAGGTCGGCGTGGTCGGTGCCGGTGAGGACGGCGCGGTGTTCCAGGGGGCTGCGGGTGGCGGCGAGGGAGTGGGCGACCTCGGCGGGGGAGGGCGTGGGGTCGGCGGCCGCCAGGTGGGTGACGAGGGCCTTCGCCTGTGCCCGCAGGGCCTCGGGTGTACGGGCCGACAGGGGCCAGGCCACCGGGAGTTCGGGTGCCGGGACGGCCGTCAGGGTCCCGGCGAGGGCATCGTCCGGCTTCGGGGGCTCTTCCACCGGCGGCTCTTCGAGGATGAGGTGCGCGTTGGTGCCGGACGTGGCGAAGGCGGAGATGCCGACCCGGCGGGGCTCCTCGCGGCGGGGCCAGTCGACCGCCTCGGTGAGCAGCCGTACCGCGCCCTTCTTCCAGGCGGCGAGGGGCGTCGGACGGTCGACGTGGAGGGTCGGCGGCAGGGTGTCGTGCCGGAACGCCTGGACCATCTTGATGAGCGCGGCCGTACCGGCGGCCCCCTGCGTGTGTCCCGTGTTGGACTTGACGGAGCCGAGCCACAGGGGCCGGTCGGGGGAGCGGTCGGCGCCGTAGGTGGCGAGGAGGGCCTGGACCTCGATGGCGTCGCCGATGGGGGTGCCCGTCCCGTGTGCCTCGACGGCGTCGATCTGGTCCGGGGTGAGCCGGGCGTCGGCGAGTGCGGCGCGGATCACGTGCTGCTGGGAGGGGCCGTTGGGTGCGGCGAGGCCGTAGCCGGCGCCGTCCTGGTTCACCGCGGAGCCGCGGATGACGGCGAGGACCGGGTGGCCGTTCTTCCTGGCGTCGCCGAGCCGCTCCAGCAGGACGAGGCCGACGCCCTCGCCGAGGCCCATGCCGTCGGCCGCGGCGGCGAACGGTTTGCAACGGCCGTCCTGCGCGAGCGACTTCTGGTGGGCGAAGGCGTGGAAGGTGTGCGGCGTCGACATGACGGTGCCGCCGCCGGCGAGGGCGAGCCCGCACTCCCCGCGGCGCAGCGCCTGGCAGGCCAGGTGGAGGGCGACCAGGGAGGACGAGCACGCCGTGTCCACGCTGATGGCGGGGCCTTCGAGGCCGAGGGCGTAGGCGATGCGGCCGGAGACGAGGCTGCCGGACGTGCCGCCGCCCAGATAGGGCAGCAGTTCGTCGGGCGCGGTCTCCAGACGCGTCGCGTAGTCGTGCCCGGTGGCGCCGACGTAGACGCCGGTCAGTGTGGAGCGCAGGGTGTGCGGGGCGATGTGGCCGCGTTCGACGGTCTCCCACGCGAGGTGGAGCATGAGGCGCTGGAGGGGTTCGGTGGCCACGGCCTCGGTGTCGCCGATGTCGAAGAAGCCCGCGTCGAAGCCGGCCGCGTCGTCCAGGAAGCCGCCGAGCTCCGCGTACGGGCGTTCCTCGGGGAGCTCCCAGGCGCGGTCGTCGGGGAAACCGGTGACGGCGTCGCGGCCCTCGGACACCAGATCCCACAGGTCGTCCGGGGTGCGGGTCTTACCGGGCAGCCGGCAGGCCATGGAGACGACGGCGATCGGCTCGTGCTGTGCGGCCTTCAGTTCGCGCAGCTCTTGCTGGGCCTGGTGGAGCTCGGCGGTCGTCCACTTGAGGTATTCGACGAGCTTCTCTTCGTTCGCCACGGGAATGGTCAGCCTTCCTGTTCTCGCGCGTGAAGCCTCAGGTGGGACGAGGTCGGGGCAAGGTGGGCAGGCAGGAGCCGCACGCTGTCGGTGCCAGGGTCGCCGCGGCTGCTTAAGCGGGTCTAACTCCCGCCTTGCCGCCGGTCCTCGCCTCGCACGAACGGGCAAGGAGCAGGAGGTCGGCGGCGATCTCGTCGGGTGCGCCGGCGTGCAGATCGTGGTCGGAGCCCGGGTACCAGCGCACGCTCACCTGGTCCAGGGCCGCCTCGGCGGCGGCCACCCAGGCCCGCACCTGGTCGGACAGCTGGGGGATGGCGGGGATGAGGGGCAGCAGCCGCACGGGCACGGTGATCCTGGGGTACCAGTCGGCGGGCGCCTCCCGCTGCAGGCCCGCGACGATCGACATGACCTGCGTCGAGCTCAGGCGGGGGATGAGCAGGCCGTCCGGCCCGACGCGGTAGTCCGCCAGGCGTGCCTCGATGGACGTGGGCGACCAGTCGGGGTGCGTGGCCCGCAGATAGGCGCGCATGTCGGCGGCGCTGGTGGTGCCCTGCTGGGCGCGCCGGACCACGTCGGCCGTGCGCTCCCAGAAGGCGCGCATCACCGGTCCGTCGAACTCGTACCAGCCGCCGTCGATCAGGGCGAGACCGGACACCAGGTCCGGGTGTTCGGCCGCCAGGCGCAGCGCGAGGTGCGCGCCCCAGGAGTGCCCGGCGACCAGCGCGCCGGGCAGGTCGAGGGCGGTGACGGCCGCCACCAGGTCCGTGACGACCGTCGCGTTGTCGTACCCGTCGGGCGGGGCGTCCGACTCGCCGTGGCCGCGGTGGTCGACGGCGTACACCGGGTGTCCGGCGGCGGCGAGACGGGCGGCGACCTCGTCCCACATCCGGGCGTTCGAGAGCATGCCGTGCAGCAGCAGGAACGGACGGCCCGTGGCTCCCGGCCCGTCCGCGGGCCGGTGCCTGACATTGAGGGAGACGGTCTGCGACACGGGAACGCGGAGGTTCTTCACAGAGGGCCCTAGGGGCGCTGCGCGGTCGCGAAGATGTAGCCGAGTTCGGGCATCTTGCCGAGGGCCGCCTGGTTGTGCAGGAACAGCTCGTATCCCTCTACGCCGATGATGTCGACGTACTCGTCCCGGTGGGCGCGGATCCACTCGACGTAGCCGTCGTAGGTCTTGGCGGTCTCGCGGGTGATGTCGGTCAGTTCGAGGACCGTCCAGCCGGCGGCGCGGAAGATGTCGGGGTAGTCCCCGATGTCGGTGAGCGCGGCGTAGATCGTGGTGTCGCTGACAGTGGCGGTGCGGGGCCGGCTGGGGTCGGGGTTGAGGTAGACCATGTCGGCGATCGGCATCCGTGCGCCGGGCTTCACGACGCGGTGGGCCTCGGTGAGGACCTGCTGCTTGTCCGGCATGTGGAGCATGGATTCCAGGGCCCAGCAGTGGTCGAAGGAGCCGTCGTCGAACGGCAGGTTCATGGCGTCGACCTGCTCGAAGCGGACGCGGTCGGCGAGGCCGGCCTCGCGCGCCCGGCGGTTGCCGCGCTCGACCTGGCGGGCGCTGACGGAGATGCCGACCACCTCGATGTCGCGGGCGCGGGCCAGCTGCATGGCCGGGGTGCCGTTGCCGCAGCCGATGTCGAGGACGCGGTCGCCGGGGGCGGGGTCGAGGCGGCGGATCATCTCGTCGGTCATCTGGACCATGGCCTCGTCGAACGTGGCCTGCTGCTCGCCGCCGTCGAACCAGTAGCCGTAGTGCAGGTTGCCGTCTCCGAGCTGAGTCATCAGGTCGAAGACCTTGTGGTCGTAGTAGTGGCCGATGTCGCTGGGCTCGGGGGCGACGGTCTTGTTCACCGTCGGGGGCTTCTTGGTCGTCGCGTTCTTCGTCACGGCTTCAGCGTCATGGCGCGGCGGCGGGCGCCACAACCCCACCCCCGCCCCTCAAAAGCCCCTACGGGCGCGCCTGGACCGCCCCTAGGGGGAGCCCGCAGCCAGCGGCACGGGACCGTCTTGACGCGTTCCATACGGAACGGGTGGTACCCCTCCGAAAAAAATGAGAGTACGCTCCCACTAGATATTGAGCTCTCTTTAGGAGGTCGACTCCCGTGTCTGCTGATCTGGGTGCGCGGCGGTGGTGGGCCGTCGGGGCTCTCGTACTCGCCTCGATGGTCGTGGGCTTCGATGTGACGATCCTGAGCCTGGCCTTGCCGGCCATGGCCGACGACCTCGGCGCGAACAACGTCGAGCTGCAGTGGTTCGTGACGTCGTACACGCTGGTGTTCGCGGCCGGAATGATCCCGGCCGGCATGCTCGGCGACCGGTTCGGACGCAAGAAGGTCCTGCTCACCGCCCTGGTGATCTTCGGCATCGCCTCGCTGGCCTGTGCGTACGCAACGACGTCCGGCGCCTTCATCGGCGCGCGTGCCGTGCTCGGCCTCGGCGCCGCGCTGATCATGCCGACGACGCTGTCGCTGCTGCCGGTCATGTTCTCCGACGAGGAGCGGCCGAAGGCCATCGGAGCGGTGGCCGGTGCGGCGATGCTCGCCTATCCGCTCGGCCCGATCCTCGGCGGCTACCTGCTCAACCACTTCTGGTGGGGCTCCGTCTTCCTCATCAACGTGCCGGTGGTGATCCTCGCCTTCATGGCGGTGTCCGCCTGGCTGCCCGAGTCCAAGGCCAAGGAGGCCAAGCCGTTCGACATCGGCGGCCTGGTGTTCTCCAGCGTCGGTCTGGCCGCGCTGACGTACGGCGTGATCCAGGGCGGCGAGAAGGGCTGGACGGACGTCACCACGCTGGTGCCGTGCATCGGCGGTGTGCTCGCCCTCGTACTGTTCGTGATGTGGGAGAAGCGGGTGGCGGACCCGCTGGTCGACCTCTCGCTGTTCCGCTCGGCCCGGTTCACCTCGGGCACCATGCTCGGCACCGTCATCAACTTCACGATGTTCGGCGTGCTCTTCACGATGCCGCAGTACTACCAGGCAGTCCTCGGCACCGACGCGATGGGCAGCGGCTTCCGGCTGCTCCCGATGGTCGGCGGTCTGCTCGTGGGTGTGACGGTCGCCAACAAGGTCGCCAAGGCCCTCGGCCCGAAGACCGCGGTCGGCATCGGCTTCGCCCTCCTCGCCGCCGCCCTGTTCTACGGCGCCACCACGGACGTCAGCAGCGGCACCGGCCTGGCGGCCGCCTGGACCGCGGCCTACGGCCTCGGCCTCGGCATCGCCCTGCCCACCGCCATGGACGCCGCCCTCGGCGCGCTCTCCGAGGACTCCGCCGGCGTCGGATCGGGCGTCAACCAGTCCATCCGTACCCTCGGCGGCAGCTTCGGCGCGGCCATCCTCGGCTCCATCCTCAACTCCGGGTACCGCGGCAAGCTCGACCTCGACGGAGTGCCCGAGCAGGCGCACGGCGCGGTGAAGGACTCCGTCTTCGGCGGCCTCGCGGTGGCCAGGGCGATCAAGTCCAACGGACTGGCCGACTCGGTGCGTTCCGCGTACGTCCACGCCCTGGACGTGGTGCTCGTGGTCTCCGGCGGCCTGGGGCTGCTCGGCGTGCTCCTGGCGGTGGTGTGGCTGCCCCGCCATGTTGGTCAGAGCACCGCCAAGACCGCAGAATCTGAGCATGAAGCCGCAGACGCAGTCTGACCAGGGCAAAACAGTGCCTGGACTGAGAGAACGCAAGAAGGCCCGTACGAAGGCCGCGATTCAGCGGGAGGCGGTGCGCTTGTTCAGGGAACAGGGCTACACCGCGACGACCATCGAGCAGATCGCCGAAGCCGCCGAGGTCGCTCCGAGCACCGTCTTCCGCTACTTCGCGACCAAGCAGGACCTGGTCTTCTCGCACGACTACGATCTGCCCTTCGCGATGATGGTCCAGGCCCAGTCGCCCGACCTGACGCCGATCCAGGCCGAACGGCAGGCCATCCGCTCGATGCTGCAGGACATCAGCGAGCAGGAACTGGCCCTGCAGCGCGAACGGTTCGTGCTCATTCTCTCGGAGCCGGAGCTCTGGGGCGCCAGCCTCGGCAACATCGGCCAGACCATGCAGGTCATGAGCGAACAGGTGGCCAAACGGGCGGGCCGCGACCCGCGGGACCCCGCGGTCCGCGCCTACACCGGAGCGGTGTTCGGAGTGATGCTCCAGGTCTCGATGGACTGGGCCAACGATCCGGACATGGACTTCGCGACCACGCTGGACGAGGCGCTCCGCTACCTGGAAGACCTGCGGCCCTGACCGCGGGGGCGGGCACCCGGCAACCGACGGAGCCCGCCGCACCAGACGTCGTACGCGGCGCCCCAGGCCGTCGCGTACGACCCCCGCGCCCCGGATTCCCCCGCGGGGCGCGGGGTCAACGGAAGAGAGACGACCGCACGCGGCCACTGTTCCCCCGGCTGCCGCGTCCGGTCCAACCTGGCGTGCTCCGGCTTCCCTCGACGGAGCACGCCAGGGGTCCGTCCGCCCCCTTTCGGTGGCTCCCGTCAGGCGCCCGGCCCCGCCGTGAGTGCCTCGGATATGACGGCCGCCACCCGCTCCTGGCAGCTGTCGAGGTAGAAGTGCCCGCCGGGCAGCACCCGCAGATCGAAGGCCGCGCCGGTCCGCTCCCGCCACGTGGCGGCCTGCTCCGGCGACGTCCGTTCGTCGGCGTCCCCGATCAGCGCGGTGATCGGACAGTCCAGACGGCCGGGGCCCGGCGCCTCGTACGAGGCCACGGCCCGGTAGTCGGCCCGCAGCGCGGGCAGGATCAGGTCCTGCAGCTCGGGACTGCGGAAGAACCGCTCGTCGGTGCCGCCCATCGCCCGCAGATGGGCCAGGATGTCCGCGTCCCCGATCGCCCCCGCACGTCCCGCGGGACGGTAGGGCCGCGCGAGCCCCCCGGAAGCGAACAGGTGCACCGGCAGACCGGGACCGGTGGCCGGCTCCCGCAGCCGCCGCGCCACCTCGAACGCCACGATGGCGCCCAGGCTGTGCCCGAACAGCGCGAACGGCTTCCCGTCGCACGGCAGGTGGCGCACGACGCCGTCGGCGAGCTCGGCCACCGACTCCAGGCACGGCTCCGCGTGCCGGTCCTGCCGCCCCGGATACTGCACGGCGAGCACCTCGACGCCGGGCGCGAGCAGGCCGGAGAGCCCGAAGTAGTAGCTGGCCGAACCGCCCGCGAACGGAAAGCAGACCAGCCGCACCGGCGCCCCGGCGGCATCGTGGTACCGCCGCAACCACACCCCGTTCCCCGTCGCCGCATCGAACCGTGGTGCCCGCGCCGCCGTGCCCCTGTCCATCGCTCTCCCTCTCCTCGCGTCGCTCCGCGGGCGCCGTCGTGCCCGCTGCCCCGACAGCCTCGATGCTGGCCGCGGCCCATAGCGCCCGGCTAAAGCGGCGGACGGCTAGCCGGGGTTTGGTTCGCCTTTAGACGGCCCGCCCACGATGAGCCCGGTACTCGTAGCGATCTCCGATTTCGGACCGGGAGCGCCGTTGATGTTTTGTGGCAGCCAGTCGTCCATCGCCCGACCGCAGCTGACGTGATGGCCGCGTCCGCGTCCGCGTCCCCCTCGGGACCGAGCGCCGGCCCCGACCCGGTCGCCGTCGTCGGGATGGCCTGCCGCCTGCCCGGAGCACCTGACCCCGCCGCGTTCTGGCGGCTACTGAGCGAGGGGCGCAGCGCGGTGAGCACCGCACCGCCCGAACGACGGCGAGCCGATTCGGGACTCCACGGGCCGGGCGGCTACCTGGACCGGATCGACGGCTTCGACGCGGACTTCTTCCACATCAGCCCGCGCGAGGCCGTGGCGATGGACCCCCAGCAGCGGCTGCTCCTCGAACTGAGCTGGGAGGCGCTGGAGGACGCGGGCATCCGGCCGCCCACCCTGGCCCGCAGCCGCACCGGCGTCTTCGTCGGCGCGTTCTGGGACGACTACACCGACGTCCTGAACCTGCGGGCGCCGGGCGCCGTCACCCGGCACACCATGACCGGCGTGCACCGCAGCATCCTGGCCAACCGCATCTCGTACGCGTACCACCTGGCGGGACCGAGCCTCACCGTCGACACCGCGCAGTCCTCCTCGCTCGTCGCCGTGCACCTGGCCTGCGAGAGCATCCGGAGCGGCGACTCCGACATCGCCTTCGCGGGCGGCGTCAACCTCATCTGCTCGCCGCGCACCACCGAGCTGGCCGCGGCCCGCTTCGGCGGTCTCTCGGCCGCCGGCCGCTGCCACACCTTCGACGCCCGCGCCGACGGTTTCGTCCGCGGCGAGGGCGGCGGCCTCGTGGTGCTCAAGCCCCTCGCGGCGGCACGGCGCGACGGCGACACGGTGTACTGCGTGATCCGGGGGAGCGCCGTCAACAGCGACGGTACGACCGACGGGATCACCCTGCCCAGCGGGCAGGCGCAGCAGGACGTGGTGCGCCTCGCCTGCCGCCGCGCCCGGGTCACGCCGGACCAGGTGCAGTACGTCGAACTGCACGGCACCGGCACGCCCGTCGGGGACCCGGTCGAGGCCGCCGCGCTCGGCGCCGCCCTCGGGCAGGACGCCGCGCGCACCGGGCCGCTGGCCGTCGGCTCCGCCAAGACCAACGTCGGCCACCTCGAAGCCGCCGCCGGGATCGTCGGACTGCTCAAGACCGCCCTGAGCATCCACCACCGGCGGCTTGCACCGAGCCTGAACTTCACCACCCCCAACCCGGCCATCCCGCTCGACGACCTCGGCCTGACCGTCCAGCAGGACCTGGCCGACTGGCCGCGCCCCGAACAGCCCCTGATCGCCGGGGTGTCGTCCTTCGGCATGGGCGGCACGAACGGTCACCTGGTCGTGGCGGCGGCGCCGGATCCGGTTGCGGTGTCCGAGCCGGGTGAGGTGTCTGAACCGGGTGCGGTGCCTCAGTCGGTGATGATGCCTGAGCCGGTTGCCGTGCCTGCGCCGGTGGTGGTGCCGACGCCGTGGCCCGTCAGCGCTCACAGCGCTGCCGCGCTGCGCGCACAGGCCGACCGCCTGCGGACCCACCTCACCGACCACCGCCCCGCCCCCGACGCCGCGCGGGTCGGCCACGCGCTGGCCACCACCCGTGCGCCCCTCGCCCACCGCGCGGTCCTGCTCGGCGGCGACACCGCCGAACTACTCGGCTCCCTGACCGCGCTGGCCGAGGGCTCGGAAACCGCGTCCGTGGTGCGCGGCGAGGCGTACACCGAGGGCGGGACGGCCTTTCTCTTCAGCGGGCAGGGCGCCCAACGCCCTGGAATGGGCCGGGAGTTGTACGCCGCGTTCCCCGTCTTCGCCGACGCCCTCGACGAGGCGTTCGCCGCCCTTGACGTGCATCTGGACCGCCCGCTGCGCGAGATCGTCCTTGGCGAGGACGCCGAACAGCCGGCACTCCTCGACCGGACCGCCTACACGCAGCCCGCGCTCTTCGCGTTCGAGACGAGCCTGTACCGCCTTGCGGTCTCCTTCGGCCTGGAACCGGATTACGTCCTAGGCCACTCGGTCGGCGAGATCACCGCCGCGCACGTCGCCGGTGTCCTCTCGCTGCCGGACGCGAGCGCTCTGGTGGCCGCGCGGGGACGGCTCATGCAGGCGGTCCGTGCGCCCGGCGCGATGGCGGCGTGGCAGGCCACGGCGGACGAGGCGGCCGAACAGCTCGCCGGGCACGAGCGGCACGCGACCGTGGCCGCCGTGAACGGCCCCGACTCCGTGGTCGTCTCCGGCGACCGCGCCACCGTCGACGAACTGACCGCCGCCTGGCGGGCACGCGGCCGCAAGGCCCACCGCCTGAAGGTCAGCCACGCCTTCCACTCACCGCACATGGACTCCATCCTCGACGAGCTGTGCACGGTCGCCGCCGGCCTGACCTTCCACGAGCCGGCCATCCCCGTCGTCTCCAACGTCACCGGCGAACTCGTGACCACGACCGGGAGCGGCGCCGGCCATGGCGACCCCGAGTACTGGGCGCGGCACGCGCGCGAGCCCGTGCGGTTCCTGTCCGGGGTGCGGGGGCTGTGCGAGCGCGGGGTGACCACGTTCGTCGAACTCGGCCCGGACGCACCGCTGTCCGCGATGGCCCGCGAGTGCTTCCCCGCGCCCGGGGCCCCCTCCGCGGACGGGAGCCGACCGCGTCCCGCCGCCGTCGCCACGTGCCGCCGCGGCCGCGACGAGGTGACCACGTTCCTGACGTCCCTGGCCCAGGCGTACGTCCGCGGCGCCGACGTCGACTTCACCCCGGCCTACGGTGCCCGCGACAACGCCACGCGCCGCCTCCCTCTCCCCACGTACCCCTTCCAGCGCGAACGCCACTGGCCTGCCGTCACCGAACAGCACCCCGTTGCGCGAGAGGACGCGGCGGCCGCGCCCGAGACGCCGGACGCCGGGCAGCCGGAGCCCCCGGAGCGGACACGGCATGAGCGGGAGGAGGGGACGCACGAGTGGGGCGGGCCCGAAGGGCGGCTCGCCGGGCGGTCCGTGCATGACCAGGAGCGGGTCCTCATCGGGCTGGTCGCCAAGCACGCGGCCGTGGTGCTCGGCGCCGAATCGGGCACGATCCGAGCCGCCCGCACCTTCAAACAGCTGGGCTTCGACTCGATGGCCGCCGCCGAGCTGAGCGAACGGCTCGGTACGGAGACGGGCCTGCCGTTGCCCGCCACCCTCACCTTCGACCACCCCACCCCCCTGGCCGTCGCCGCGCACCTGCGCGCGGAGCTCACCGGTACGGCCGCCCCGGCCGCCTCCGCGTCCGCCACGGGCGACCTGGGCACGGGCGGCGACCTCGGCACGGACGGGGACCCGATCGCCATCGTGGCCATGAGCTGCCGGTACCCCGGCGGCGCGGGCTCGCCGGAGGACCTGTGGCGGCTGGTCGCGGACGGCGCCGACGCGATCGGCGACTTTCCCGCCGACCGCGGCTGGGACCTGGCGCGCCTGTTCCACCCCGACACCGACCGGTCGGGCACCAGCTGCACCCGGCAGGGCGGATTCCTCTACGACGCCGCCGACTTCGACGCCGAGTTCTTCGACATCAGCCCGCGCGAGGCCCTGGCCGTCGACCCGCAGCAGCGGCTGCTCCTCGAATGCGCCTGGGAGGCCTTCGAACGCGCGGGCCTGGACCCGCGGGCGCTCAAGGGCAGCCCCACCGGCGTGTTCGTCGGCATGACGGGGCAGGACTACGGCCCCCGCCTGCACGAGCCGTCCCAGGCCACCGACGGCTATCTGCTGACCGGCAGCACGCCGAGCGTGGCCTCGGGCCGCCTGTCGTTCAACTTCGGCCTGGAGGGGCCCGCCCTGACGGTCGACACGGCCTGCTCGTCGTCGCTGGTCACGCTCCACCTCGCGGCGCAGGCGCTGCGGCGCGGCGAGTGCGACCTGGCCCTCGCCGGAGGCGCCACGGTCCTGGCCACGCCGGGCATGTTCACCGAGTTCTCGCGCCAGCGGGGCCTGGCCCCCGACGGCCGCTGCAAGCCGTTCGCGGCGGGCGCCGACGGCACGGGCTGGGCCGAGGGCGTGGGCCTTGTCCTCCTCGAACGGCTCTCGGAGGCGCGGCGCAAGGGCCACGAAGTCCTCGCGGTGATCCGGGGTTCGGCGATCAACCAGGACGGTGCGAGCAACGGTCTCACTGCACCCAACGGCCCCTCGCAGCAACGCGTCATCCGTGCCGCGCTCGCGGCCGCCCGGCTCGCCGCGGACGAGGTCGACGTGGTGGAGGCGCACGGTACCGGCACCACGCTCGGCGACCCGATCGAGGCGCAGGCCCTGCTCGCCACGTACGGCCAAGGGCGCTCCGACGAACGGCCGTTGTGGCTCGGCTCGGTGAAGTCGAACATCGGTCACACGCAGGCCGCCGCGGGTGTCGCGGGCGTCATCAAGATGGTGATGGCGATGCGCCACGACCTGCTCCCCGCCACCCTGCACGTCGACGAGCCGAGCGGCCACGTGGACTGGTCCACCGGCGCGGTACGGCTGCTCACCGAGCCGGTCGTCTGGCCGCGCGGCGACCGTCCGCGCCGCGCCGCGGTGTCGTCCTTCGGCATCTCCGGCACGAACGCGCACCTGGTGCTCGAAGAGGCGGGGCAGGAAGAGGTGCGGCAGGACGGGGACGTGACGGGAGCCGCCGACGCCGGGCACGTGGACGGTGCGGTGCTGCCCTGGGTGGTCTCCGGGCGGACCGGAGCGGCGCTGCGCGAACAGGCCCGCCGCTTGCACGAGTTGGTGACTGGCAACCCGGCCGCCGCCTCTGTGGCCGGGGTGGGCCGGTCGCTGGTCACCACGCGGGCGGTGTTCGAGCACCGGGCCGTGGTCGTGGGCCGTGACCGCGACGAGCTCATCGCCGGCCTCGACGCCCTGGCCGCGGGCGAGGCGTCGCCGGACGTCGTGAGCGGGGTCGCGGGCGATGTCGGTCCCGGGCCGGTACTGGTGTTTCCCGGGCAGGGCTCGCAGTGGGTCGGCATGGGCGCCCAACTGCTCACCGAATCGGCGGTGTTCGCGGCGCGGATCGCGGAGTGCGAGCGGGCGCTGTCGGCGTACGTGGACTGGTCGCTGACGGAGGTCCTGCGCGGGGACGGACGGGAACTGTCGCGGGTCGACGTCGTCCAGCCCGCGCTGTGGGCGGTGATGGTCTCGCTCGCAGCTGAGTGGGCGGACCACGGCGTCACCCCGGCCGCCGTCGTCGGGCACTCCCAGGGAGAGATCGCCGCGGCGGTCGTCGCCGGCGCGCTCACCCTGGAGGACGGCGCCAAGATCGTGGCCCTGCGCAGCCGGGCGCTGCGTCAGCTCTCGGGCGGGGGCGCCATGGCTTCCCTCGGGGTGGGCCAGGAGCAGGCCGCCGAACTCGTCGCAGGACACCCCGGAGTGGGCATCGCCGCCGTCAACGGCCCGTCCTCGACCGTCATTTCGGGCCCGCCCGAGCAAGTCGCCGCCGTCGTCGCCGACGCCGAGGCGCGCGAGCTGCGCGGCCGCGTCATCGACGTGGACTACGCCTCGCACAGCCCCCAGGTCGACGCCATCACCGACGAACTGACCCACACCCTGGCGGGCGTCCGCCCCGTCCCGGCCCCGGTGGCGTTCTACTCGGCCGTGACCGGAACCCGCGTCGACACGGCGGGCCTCGACACCGACTACTGGGTCACCAACCTGCGCCGCCCGGTCCGGTTCGCCGACGCCGTCACCGCGCTCCTCGCCGACGGCCACCGGGTCTTCATCGAGGCCAGCAGCCACCCCGTCCTCACCCTCGGCCTCCAGGAAACCTTCGAGGAAGCCGGGGCCGACGCCGTCACCGTCCCCACGCTGCGGCGCGAGGACGGCGGCCGGGAACGCCTGGCCCGCTCGCTGGCACAGGCCTTCGGCGCCGGGTGCGCCGTCAGGTGGGAGAACTGGTTCCCGGCCACCGGTACGTCCACCGTGGAGCTGCCCACGTACGCCTTCCAGCGTCGCAGGTACTGGCTGGAGGCCCCCGCCGGCACCCAGGACGCGGCCGGCCTGGGCCTCACCGCGGCGGGGCACCCCCTCCTCGGAGCGGCCACCGAGATCGCGGACGGCGACATCCGCCTGCTCACCGGCCGCATCAGCAGGCACAGCCACCCCTGGCTCGCCCAGCACACCCTCTTCGACGCCGCGGTCGTACCCGCATCCGTCCTCGCGGAATGGGCGCTGCGCGCCGCCGACGAGGCCGGCTGCCCGCGCGTCGACGACCTCACGCTGCGCGCCCCGCTGGTGCTGCCCGAGACCGCGGGCGTGCAGGTGCAGATCGTGGTCGGACCGGCCGACGCGCAGGACGGACACCGCGACTTCCACGTCTACGCCCGCCCTGACGGCGAGGGCGCTTCCGAGGACGAGGGCGCCCCCGACGGCGCCGACGTGCCTTGGACCTGCCACGCCGACGGCCGCCTGGTCGCCGAGCCCACCGGCACGGCCGCGCCGGACTCCCCGGACACGGTCTGGCCGCCGCCCGGCGCCGAGCCCGTCGACCTCGGCGACTTCTACGAACGGGCCGCCGCGACCGGCGTCGGCTACGGACCGGTCTTCACGGGGCTGCGCGCCCTGTGGCGGCGGGGCGGTGAACTGTTCGCCGAGGCGGTGCTGCCGCAAGAAGCCCCGGAACCGGCCGGGTTCGGCATCCACCCGGCGCTCCTCGACGCCGCACTGCACCCCGCACTCCTCGGCGAGCGGCCGGCTGAGGAGGACGGGAAGGGCCATGACAAGGACCAGGACCAGAACCAGGACCAGGACAAGGTGTGGCTGCCGTTCACACTGACCGGAGTGACCCTGTGGGCCACCGGTGCCACGTCTGTACGCGTCCGTCTCACTCCGCTGGACGACGGCTCCGGCGCGTCCCCGGACGGGCGGGCATGGCGGGTCGGCGTGAGCGACCCGACCGGCGCGGAGGTACTGACCTGCGAGGCCCTGGTCGCCGTGGCGGCGGGACGCCGCGAGCTGCGGACCCCGGGGGAGCGGGGGTCCGGTCTGTACGCGCTGGAGTGGGTGCCGGTGCCCGTGCCGGTGTCGACGGGGGAGAGCGTCGAGCCCTCGGGCTGGGTCGGTCTGGGAGAGCGCAGGGAACGCGCGGAGCGCACGGAACGCGTGGAGCGCACTGAGCGGGTGGAGCGCTGGTACGAGGATCTGGATGCTCTGGGTGTGGCCGTGCAGGGTGGGGCTTCGGTGCCGCCTGTCGTTCTCGCCACCCTGGCTGCCGCCCCTACTGGGGCGGGCGACGGGGCCGTCGACGGCGCCGCCGACGCGTTGAGCGCGGTTCGGCGGACCGATGCGCTCCTCGAACGGTGGCTCGCGGACACGCGCTTCGCCGACGCTCGTCTGGTGGTGATCACGTCCGGCGCGGTCGCCACGGGTGACGGGCTCCTTCCTGCCCCGGCCGCCGCGGCGGTACGGGGACTGGTCCAGCAGGCGCAGGTCAGGCACCCCGGCCGCATCCTCCTCGTCGACACGGACACAGGGGACGGGGCCGGAGCCGGAGCCGGTGACAGGCTTCTCGAACAGGCCGTGGTTACGGCTCTCGGCGCTGACGAACCACAACTCGCCCTGCGCGCGGGCCGCGTCCTGGTGCCCCGCCTCACCGCGCTCCGGGACGCGACCCCCACCGACGAGGCGCGACCGCTCGAAGTGCGGCAGCTCGACCCGGACGGCACCGTACTGCTCACAGGGTCGGCCGGCGCCCCGGTGGCGGACCTCGCCGAACACCTCGTACGCACCGGGCAGTGCAGGCATCTGCTCCTCCTGTCCAGAGACGGTGAACTGGCCGAAGTGGGGGAGGAGTTGCGGGGTCTCGGCGCCACCGTGGACCTGAGCACCGTCGATCCGGCGGACTCGACGGCCCTCGCCGAAGCGGTCGCCGCCATCGACGGGGACCATCCCCTTACGGGAGTCATCCACGCCACCGGAGCCGTAGACACGAACGATCCCGGCGATTCGACGAACGACTCGACGAACGACTCGGCGAACGGCTCGACGAGCGACTCGTTCGCCGAGGCATGGTCGTCGAGTGCGGGTGTCACCGCCGCCCTGCACGCCGCGACCGCCCACCTTCCCCTGGACCTGTTCGCCGTCCTGTCCCCGGCGGGCGCCGACCTGGGCATCGCGCGGTCGGCGGTCGCCGCGGGCGCCGACGCCTTCGGCGCGGCACTCGCGTCGTCGCGCCCGACGGGCATGGCCCTCACCTACGGGCCGCCCACCGCGCCGAGGCCCGGCATCAAGGAGACGGCGCCCGGCCGGATCCCCGCGCTGCTCGACGCCGCTCGCGCCCACGGGGGCGGCTCGCCCCTGCTCGCGGCCCGCCTGGCCGTGCGTACCCTGGCCGCCGAGGGCGCCGCCGGCCTGCCCGCGCCGCTGCGCGCGCTGGCCGTCGCCGCAGCAGCGGCCGGCGCACCGGCCCGGCGCACCGCCGCCGACCGCAAGCCCCCCACGGACTGGCCGGCCCGGCTCGCCGTCCTGTCCGCCCCCGAACAACTCCGCCTGCTCATCGACGCCGTACGCACCCACGCCGCCGCGGTCCTCGGCCGCACCGACCCGGAAGCGCTGCGCGGGAACGCCACCTTCAAGCAGCTCGGCCTGGACTCGCTGACCGCCGTGGAGCTGCGCAATCGGCTCGTGGAGGACACCGGTCTGCGCCTGCCCACCGCCCTCGTCTTCCGCTACCCGACCCCCGCGGCGATCGCCGCACACCTCCGCGAGCGGCTGACCAGCCGGGGCGGGACGGCCCCGGGACAGCCGCCTACGGCGGGACAGGTACCGGAGGCGGTGTCGTCCGCACTCACCCCCGCCGCGGACACCGTGCTGAGCGACCTGGCCCGCATGGAGAACACCCTCTCCGTGCTCGCCGCCCAGCTGCCCCACGGAGAGACGGATGGGATCACCACCCGGCTCGAAGCACTCCTCACACGGTGGAAGACCACGAGCGCCACGGCGAACGACGGCAACGGCGACAGCGACGGCAACGACGACGCCGCCGACCGGCTGAAGGCCGCGTCCGCCGATCAGATCTTCGACTTCATCGACAACGAGCTTGGTGTCGGGCACGGCACCTCGCGCGTGACCCCCACTCCGAAGGCCGGGTGACCGCACATGGCGAGTGAAGAGCAACTGGTCGAATATCTGCGCAGGGTGACCACCGAGCTCCATGACACGCGTCGGCGCCTGGTGCAGGAGGAGGACCGCAGGCAGGAACCGGTGGCCCTGGTCGGCATGGCCTGCCGCTTCCCGGGCGGCGTGGCCTCTCCGGAGGACCTCTGGGACCTGGTCGCCGCAGGCAAGGACGCCATCGAGGACTTTCCCACTGACCGGGGCTGGGACCTGGAGGCGCTCTACCACCCGGACCCGGCCGCCTACGGCACCAGCTATGTCCGCCACGGCGGGTTCGTGGACGACGCGGGCTCCTTCGACGCCGACTTCTTCGGCATCAGCCCGCGAGAAGCACTGGCGATGGACCCGCAGCAGCGGCTGATGCTGGAGACGTCCTGGGAGCTGTTCGAGCGTGCAGGCATCGACCCCGTCTCCCTCAAGGGCAGCCGTACCGGCGTCTACGCCGGGGTGTCCAGCGAGGACTACATGTCCCAACTGCCCCGCATCCCCGAGGGGTTCGAGGGGCATGCCACCACCGGCAGCCTGACCAGCGTCATCTCGGGCCGGGTCGCGTACAACTACGGCCTCGAAGGCCCGGCCGTCACCGTCGACACGGCCTGCTCCGCCTCTCTCGTCGCCATCCACCTGGCAAGTCAGGCGCTGCGCCAGCGCGAGTGCGACCTCGCCCTGGCGGGCGGGGTGCTCGTCCTGTCGAGCCCGTTGATGTTCACGGAGTTCTGCCGCCAGCGTGGCCTCGCTCCCGACGGCCGCTGCAAGCCGTTCGCCGCCGCGGCCGACGGCACCGGCTTCTCCGAGGGCATCGGCCTGCTCCTCCTGGAGCGTCTCTCCGACGCGCGCCGCAACGGCCACAAGGTCCTCGCGGTGATCCGCGGCTCGGCCGTCAACCAGGACGGCGCGAGCAACGGCCTGACCGCCCCCAACGACGCCGCGCAGGAACAGGTCATCCGCGCCGCCCTCGACAACGCCCGCCTCACCCCCGCCGAGGTGGACGCCGTAGAGGCGCACGGCACGGGCACGAAACTGGGCGACCCCATCGAGGCCGGAGCCCTGCTCGCCACCTACGGGCAGCACCGCGCCCGACCCCTCCTCCTCGGCTCCCTCAAGTCCAACATCGGCCACACCCACGCCACCGCGGGCGTCGCCGGCGTCATCAAGACCGTCATGGCGATCCGCAACGGCCTGGTCCCCGCCACCCTCCACGTCGAGGAACTGAGCCCGCACGTCGACTGGGACGCGGGCGCGGTCGAGGTCGTCACGGAACCCACCCCGTGGCCCGAGACCGGCCACCCGCGGCGCGCGGGCGTCTCGGCGTTCGGCATCTCGGGGACGAACGCGCATCTGATCCTGGAGGAGGCACCTCCCGAGGACACCGTGCCCGACCCCGTGGTCACGGAGTCGGGTGGGGTGGTGCCCTGGGTGGTGTCCGGGCGGACGCCGGAAGCGTTGCGTGAACAGGCGCGTCGATTGGGTGAGTTCGTGGCGGGTGACACGGACGCACTGCCGAACGAGGTGGGCTGGTCGTTGACCACGACGCGGTCGGTGTTCGAGCACCGGGCTGTGGTGGTGGGGTGTGACCGGGATGCGCTGACTGCTGGTCTGGGGGCGTTGGCTGCGGGTGAGGCTTCGGCGGGTGTGGTGGCCGGGGTGGCAGGTGATGTGGGTCCTGGGCCGGTGTTGGTGTTTCCGGGGCAGGGGTCGCAGTGGGTGGGCATGGGTGCCCAGCTGCTGGACGAGTCGGCGGTGTTCGCGGCGCGGATCGGCGAGTGTGAGCGCGCGCTGTCAGCGTATGTGGACTGGTCGCTGACGGATGTGCTGCGCGGGGACGGGGCGGAGCTGTCCCGCGTTGAGGTTGTGCAGCCGGTGCTGTGGGCGGTGATGGTGTCGCTGGCCGCCGTGTGGGCGGATTACGGCATCACTCCGGCCGCCGTGATCGGGCACTCGCAGGGCGAGATGGCCGCCGCGTGCGTCGCGGGCGCGCTGTCGTTGGAGGATGCCGCGCGGATCGTGGCGGTACGCAGTGACGCGCTCCGCCAGCTGCAAGGACACGGCGACATGGCATCCCTCAGCGCCGGGCCCGAGCTGGCCGCTGAACTCATCGGCGACGACCGGCCGGGGGTGGTCGTCGCGGCCGTCAACGGGCCATCCTCGACGGTCATTTCGGGGCCGCCGAAGGATGTCGCCGCTGTGGTCGCCGATGCGGAGGCCCGAGGGCTCAGGGCCCGCGTCATCGATGTCGGGTACGCCTCCCACGGTCCCCAGATCGACCAGCTCCATGATCTGTTGACGGACCGCCTGGCCGACATCCAGCCGACGAACACAGATGTGGCGTTCTACTCGACGGTGACCGCCGAGCGCCTGACGGACACGACCGCCCTCGACACGGAGTACTGGGTCACGAACCTCCGCCAGCAGGTCCGTTTCGCCGACACCATCGAGGCGCTGCTGTCGGACGGCTACCGTCTGTTTATCGAGGCCAGCGCCCATCCGGTGCTGGGTCTGGGCATGGAGGAGACCATCGAGCAGGCGGACATCTCCGCCACCGTCGTCCCCACCCTGCGCCGCGATCACGGCGACACCGCTCAGCTGACCCGCGCCGCCGCCCAGGCCTTCGCGGCGGGCGCGGAGGTCGACTGGCGACGCTGGTTCCCGGCCGCCCCCACCCCCCGCACCATCGACCTGCCCACCTACGCCTTCCAGCGCCGCCGCTACTGGCTGGCCGACACCGTGAAGCGGGACAGCGGCTGGGACTTGGCCGGGTCGGGGCACGCGCAGTTGCCGACCGCGGTCGCCCTCGCCGACGGGGGAGTGGTGCTGAACGGCCGGGTGTCCGCCGAGCGCGGTGGCTGGCTGGGTGGGCACGTGGTGGCGGGGACGGTTCTGGTGCCGGGTGCGGCGTTGGTGGAGTGGGTGTTGCGGGCCGCTGATGAGGCGGGCTGTTCCTCGCTTGGGGAGTTGACGCTGCAGGCGCCGTTGGTGCTGCCGGAGTCGGGTGGGGTGCAGGTTCAGGTGGTCGTGGGGGCGGCCGATGGTGAGAGCGGTCGTCGCGACGTACATGTGTATTCGAGGTCTGAGCAGGACGCCTCGGCGGTGTGGGTGTGCCATGCCGTCGGTGAGCTCGGGCGCGAGTCCGTGGCGCGTCCGGCGCGGCAGGCCGGGCAGTGGCCTCCGGCGGGGGCCGAGCCGGTGGAGGTGGGCGGCTTCTACGAGGGTGTCGCGGCCGCCGGTTACGAGTACGGTCCGGCGTTCCGTGGGCTGCGCGCGATGTGGCGGCACGGCCAGGAGCTGCTGGCGGAGGTCGAGCTGCCGGAGGAGGCCGGGTCGCCGGCCGGTTTCGGCATCCACCCGGCGCTGCTGGATGCCGCCCTGCACCCGTTGCTCGCGCAGCGGAGCCGGGAAGGGGCAGGGTCCGGCGCCGGTGCGGAGGCGCTCGGCGGCCAGGTGCTGCTGCCCTTCTGCTGGAGCGGTGTTTCGCTGTGGGCCAGTGAGGCCACCACCGTGCGCGTGCGGCTCGCCGGGCTGCGCGGGGGCGACGACGAGACGGTGTCCCTGACGGTGACCGACCCCGCCGGTGGCCCGGTGGTGGACGTGGCGGAGCTGCGGTTGCGGTCGACGAGCGCCCGGCAGGTGCGGGGCGCGGCGGGCGCCGGTGCGGACGGGCTCTACGAGCTGCGGTGGACGCCGCTGCCCGAACCACCGCCCGAACCCCGTCCCGTACCGGTCCCCGCGGACGGTCGCGGTGCGGCCGACGACCTCTCCGGATGTGCGGTGCTCGGCGAACTGGCCGCGGCACCGGGCGGCCCGGGCATCGACCTGGAGGGCTACCCGTGCCACCCGGGCGTCGGAGCGCTCGCCGACACCGCCGCCCCGCCCTCCGTGCTCCTCGCCCCCGTGCACAGCGACATCACGGACGGCGATGGACTCGCCCTGACCGGGCGGGTGTTGCGCGTCATCCAGGACTTCCTGGCCGCGCCGAGTCTGGAACAGACGCGCCTGGCCTTCGTGACCCGGGGCGCGGTGGACACGGGCAGCACGACAGGAGGCCCGGCGGCTGCCCCGGCAGCGACAGTCGACCGAGCAGCGACAGTCGACCCGGCAGAAACGGTTGATCCGGCCGTCGCGGCCGTATGGGGCCTGGTACGCAGCGCACAGTCGGAGAACCCCGGCCGGTTCGTACTCCTCGACACCGACGCCCCCCTCGACACCGACGCCCCCCTCGACACCGACGCCCCCCTCGACACCGACGCCCCCCTCGACACCGACGCCCCCCTCGACACCGACGCGCCGCCCCTCGACCAAGCCTCCGTATCCGCCCTCATGGACGCGGTCCGGTCCGCCGCCGAGGCGGACGAGCCCCAACTCGCCCTGCGCGGCGGGCGGCTGCTCGTCCCCAGGTGGGCGCGGGCCGACGAGCCCGTCGAGCTGGCCGGGCCGGCCGGAGCGCGGGCGTGGCGGCTCGTGGGCGGCGAGTCCGGGGCGCTGGACGCCGTCGCGGCGGAAGCCTGCGACGACGAAGCGCTGCGCCCGTTGGAGCCGGGCCAGGTCCGCATCGCCGTCCACACGGCCGGGGTCAATTTCCGTGACGTCCTGATCGCCCTGGGCATGTACCCGGACCCGGGTGCGCTGCCGGGCACCGAGGCGGCCGGCGTGGTGACGGAGGTCGGCCCGGGCGTCACCCGCCTGTCGGTGGGTGACCGCGTGATGGGCATGCTGGACGGCGCCTTCGGTCCGTGGGCCGTCGCCGACGCGCGCATGCTGGCGCCGGTCCCGGCAGGCTGGGACACCCGGCAGGCGGCCGCCGCCCCCGCCGCGTTCCTGACCGCTTGGTACGGGTTGGTGGAGCTGGCCGGTCTGAGGGCGGGCGAGCGGGTGTTGATCCATGCCGCTACGGGTGGTGTGGGGATGGCGGCGGTGCA
>NZ_JBFAHP010000040.1:0-81551 GCF_040654255.1 Streptomyces sp. NPDC050732 | reverse complement strand
CGGCATCCCCGCCGGCCCCCCCCCCCCCCCCCCACCCCCCCCCGCCCCCCCCCCCCCCCGGGCCCCCCCCCCCGCGCCCCCCCCCCCCCCCCCCCCCCAACCCCCCCAACCCCCCCGGGGGCCCCCGGGGGCCCCCCCCCCCCCACGCCGCACCCAACCCCCACCGACCCAGGAGAAGCGGCATGAGCCAGCTCGACCTGTTCGCCGACGCCGACACACCCGACGAACCCCCGGCCCCGCTCGCCCCCGCGGCGACGCCCCGCCGGTACCTCACCGGCCTCCCGCCAGCGCCCGCCCCCGTCACCATCTCCGCCCTGCCCCAAGCCCGGCCGAAGCCGACGGCCGTCAAAGCCGCGCTGGGCCACTACCGCCCCGCGCAGAACAACCCGCACCAGACCGCCTTCGACATAGCCGAGGCCGTCAACTACGCCTGGCACCACGCCCAAGGCGGACCCGGCATCGAAGTGCCGATGGGAGTGGTGGCCACGCTCGCTCTGTGGCCCCTGCGCGGACCCGACGCCTACCTCGCCGCCGACTGGTGGCTCAGTCTCGACGACGACCAGCTCCTTGCGGCGTTCCGCGAATGCTGGGCGCGCTGGTGGATCATGCGGCCGGACCTGATCGACCGAGCCACCCCTCTGCACAAGTGGGTGGACGACGAGAAACCCGGCCCGAAGCGCGCCGCTGCCGTCAGGGCGGTGGTCGAGGCCGCCCTGACCAAAGGGCTGCTGCACCTGACCAGCAGCGACGACGCGTTCTACCGCTCAGCCACCGACGTGATGGGCGCGCTGCTGACCATCATGCGCTCGAAGGGCGCGCACGACGCCCTCGCGGAAGTGCACACGCCCCCTGAGGTCGCCGAACTCATGGCGCGGATGGTGCTGGACGACGCGCCACTCAAGCCGGGAATGAAGTTCGATGAGCCCGCCGGCGGAACCGGCGGGATGTACCGTGCGGCTGCACAGGTCATGCGGGAGAGGAACCTCGACCCGCACGACTTCGGATGGTCGCTGACCGACATCGACGAACTCGCCGCCGCCGGGGCGGCCGTCAACGCGATCATCTGGGATCTCGGCCCGAGCGTCCTGATCGCCTGTGGCGACACCCTGCACGACGGCAACCTGCCGGCGAAGGCCGCCCGGCAGGCGCGCGACTCCTTCGCGCGGCGAGATGAGCTGCACTCGCAGGCCGTCTTCCTCGCGGCCCTCCAGAAGGTCGAAGCGTTGGTGCGCGACATAGCCGCCTGATCAGGCAAGACACTCCTCAAATTGCTCGTAGGTGATCTTGACCCTACCCCGAATGCATATAGAATAGAACCAACGAAAGGGGTTCTCAATGACCTACAAGCGAGGCGACCGCATCGCGCTCGTCCACACCACCGACCCGCACACCGACCTCACCGAAGGAGACCTCGGAACCGTCCGGCGGTACGACGCCAACTTCTCCCAGCTCTACGTCAAATGGGACAGCGGCTCCACCCTCTCGATGCTCCTGGACGACGGCGACGAGGTGCGCCCCGCATGACCCCGTCGGGCCCGCCCCACACCGGGGCGGGCCCGACGGCCCACCAGCAGACCTCTTGGAGAGACACGCTCATGCTCATCACCGATGCCGCAGTCCGAGAAACGGCGGCCACCCTTGCCCAGAGCCTCGGAGGAGACTGGACCCTCGACCCCGAAGCACCTGCCGACGGCGCAGCCCACCTGATCTACAGCGACGGACGAGCCATCAGCTTCCGCCCCATCTTCGGCGGGGCCACCGTCCAGCTCTGGATAACCGGCAACGCTGCACCCCCACTTCCGGACGACGGCACCCCCGCCGACCAAGCCGCCCACGGGGCGCGTATCGCCGCGCGCCTTCCCGACGGTCACCGCTACAACAAGGCGACCACCCTCGTGACCGAGGAAGAGGAAGACCCCGCGGTCATCATCCTGCGCACCCTCGATGACCTCCTTCCGGCCTTCGACTACAAGCCCCGCTACGTCGGCCACCGGCCATGGATCGACCTCTTCGACAACGCCCTCGCGGCCGTCACCGCCGAACGGGGAACCCCGCCGGCCACCACCAACCCGGATGACGAACCAGCCGTCGAGCCCGAGCCCGAGCCCGAACCGGATGCCGAGCCTGCGGTCGACCCCGTGTCGGTAGAGGAACCGCAGCGGCAAGGTCCCGCGGGCGAGAGTCAGGTCGGTGGCGAAACTACCTGCGCCACCGAGACCCCGAGCGAGGACGACCGCCCCGGAGTCGACGCCCAACACGACACGGGCCCCGTCGACAACGCTGGTGATCAAGAGGAGCGGCAGCCCGAAGCGACCACCAACCGGCGCCCCCGTAAGCGCGCACCCAGGCGGCGCCCCAAGGCCAGCGCCACCTAACCCACTCGCTCGACAAGGGGCGCGGCGACGCCGCGCCCCTGGGAGTTCCATGAGCAACGACACCGGAGCCGTGTGCGCAGGTTCGAATCCTGCCGGGGGCACTCGCCAGACCACCTACGAAAATCCGTAGGTGACCAGGGCGGATGCCGACATGAGAGAGCGGGAGTCAGTCTCACTGACTCCCGCTCTCTCTCGTTGTCTCTCACTGTTCACGCACTATCTGCGATACACGCGGCACGCCTACGAGAGAGTCACGAGTCTCTCGTCCTCCACTGGCACAGTCAGGTAGGTCATGGGCGCCCTGACGGGTCGGGATAGTTCTCCCAGACCCTCGTAGGGAAGGGCTGGCGACGAAGGACCGTCCCCATAACCATGCGAATGTCTCCGCAGATCTGGGTGTACCTCGGGGGCCAGCCTTCTGGATCTCCGACCCACTCGGGGCGAATCAGGATCTCAGCGTGCATCCGAGCCAGGAGATCGCGTATCTGCTTGTCGTGGAACCTGAGCGCCTGCTCCTCCAGAGCTTGGTTCATCCCCTGAAGCTCTGCGTGCCACTCCCTGCCGCCTGAGCTTCGCTCATCTCCGACGCCCTTCTTGTAGTGCGCATGGATCGCGTAGCTCAGCCTGATGCACTCGTTGGCTGCCGTCTCGGCCAGGCTCAGCAGGTATGTGCGCTCGGCGTCGTGGGCAGTCCGGCGCTGCTGCCACACAACTGCCCCCGTGGAGACGGCCGCACCGATCAGGGTTCCCGCGAGACCGAACAGCCCCGCCCATATCTCCGATCCCATGGCGCTCATCCTGCCGGGACGCGGAGCCGGACGGGGGCTGATCTCGCCAGGCCCAACTCGCCAGGGAAGTCCTAGATTGCGGCGCCTTCCTCTTCCAGCGCCTTCATGATCTTCGCGTTGGCAGCTTCCTCGTGACCGTCGATGCAGCCGGGATAGCGACGGTGGATCACCTCGGGCGAGTTGCCGACCCGCCGGGCCGCCTCCGCACGGAGGACTGGCCGAGTAGGGTGAGGGAACGACGTCTGGCCTGTTCAACGGCCACAGAGGCTCCGCCCCAGCCAAGGGGCGGAGCCTCTGCGCGTTGGAAGGGAAATCCGCTGCGGTGGAGTTCGAGACTCACTCCGAGCTGGGGTGATGCTCCGTGAGGACGCTGGCACGGCCTCGTGGGGGGCTCGGTGAGGACGCGTTGGGGACGCAAGGACAGGAACAGACCGACAAAGGTTCTAGACCACGAGCAGAGGCCATGCCCTCTGAGCTGGGGAAACGGCTAAAAGCAGCGCAGAAAAGCAAAGGCCGCCAAGATCCTCAAAGGACTCATAATCCGTCGGCCGTGGGTTCGAGTCCCACCCGCCCCACCACGGGGCTCCGGCGCAGGAACGTTTTCACCTGCGGCGGAGCCTCAAACCTCGCCGGGTGCAGCGTCCCCCGGGAGGCCCCAAGATCACTGGCTCGCCCGCTGCTCGCCCGTGCGTGACCCGAGATCGGTACTTCCGTGCGTGCTCATGACGGGTGCCTGCCCGAGGTCTCCGCGCTCAGGGCGTTCAGGAGGCCGGCGCCGCGTTCGGCGTCGTCGACACTGACGGCGAAGTCCTTGCCCTTGGCCCGCACGACGAGGCACTCCCCGCCGCGCAGCATCACGGTGGTGCCCAGGCCGCTCAGCCGGTAGCCCCAGCCCCCCACCTGTGCGGGAGTGCGGTGCTCGACACGGGCGGACTCTATGTCCTGGACGGCCCAGTGCCGGGCCGGCCAGCCGAGCGGGCCGAACGACACCTTCATTCCTCGCTCGCTGACGCGTACCTGTACGGAAGAGCAGCCGAGCACGGCGAGCGAGGCGAACGCGAACGGGGCGATCAGCGCCGCGTGCAGAGGGAGAAGACCGCCGACGCCGGCGGCGGTGAGGGCCACCGCGGCGAATCCGGTGACGGCTGCGGTCACGAGGAGCCACTGGTTGGACGTGCGGGAGAACCATGCGAGCTGCTGGTCCGGTGGAATGCTCATGCCGGGTCCGGGAGTCTGCCGCTGCCCGGGGGCGGGGTGGCGGGTGGCCAGGAAGGCGAAGGCGCCTGCTGTGACGGCAGCCACGACGGCCGCCATCACCCAGGGCGTCACGGAGTCGGCCTCGTGCCAGTCGGACCGGTCCAGATTGGCCCGTACGACAGAGGCCTGAACGCCGACCAGGAACACCCCTCCTGACGCCAGGGAGACCCCGGTCCAGCCACGAGCCGCGCCGTGCGAGCGCCTCGTCCAGAACAGTACGGCCAGCACCAGAATCAGCCAGATCAGTGCGGGGAAGAGCGCGGCCGCCCACAGCGGCATGGACCCGTCGGGCTCCCCGCCCGTACCCCAGTGCGTCGCCAGCCGGTCCGGCAGCCGTCCGCTTGCCGCCAGTGGTATGCCCAGCAGCAG
The DNA here is from genome assembly GCF_040654255.1 of Streptomyces sp. NPDC050732. Lineage (NCBI taxonomy): Bacteria > Bacillati > Actinomycetota > Actinomycetes > Kitasatosporales > Streptomycetaceae > Streptomyces > Streptomyces sp. NPDC050732. The sequence goes on along the minus strand of NZ_JBFAHP010000040.1, from coordinate 76,762 downwards.
TGCCAGGACGCCGGCACACCAGCCGACGCCCGCCCAGGCGGTGCCACTTGCGCGCCTCACGCGGTCGTTCACACGTCCCCCTTGATCATTTCGATGATGTCGGTCTTGCTGTAGCCCTGGCGGGCCGCGGCTTCCACGAGAGCGCGTACCTGCTCCACCAGGTCGGAGCGTCGGTCCGCGCCGTCGGCCACGGTCACCCCGCGGCCTCGCCGGAACTCCAGGACTCCCTCGTCCCGCAGGGTCCTGAGTCCGCGCAGGACGGTATTGGCGTTGACGCCCAGTGCCTGGGACAGCTCTCGCGCCGGGGGCAGTCGGTCCCCCGGCCCGCACTCTCCCTCCGCGATGGCACGACGGATCGCACCCGCCACCTGTTCGTGCAGAGGGCGGGGATCCGAGGCGTTCAGTCTCAGCAACATGATGCCAATGACGCTAGCACCATTAGGCATCATGCGGTAGGCGCTCGGTGCGGAACGTGCCGCTCCGGTCGCGGGGTGCGAGGTGGCGCGTTCTCGTCGTGATCTTGGTCACTCGTGTCACCAGCTTCACCACTGCATGTGAAGATCTTCACCGTGATCACACGGCGGGGGGAAAGCGTGTGGGCCGCACGTGGGTTGCCCCCCGATGCTTTTCATCGACTTCGAGGGGAACATATGAAGCTCAAGCAGCGCGGAATGCTGGCTGTCGCAGGCATCACGGCAGCGGCCGTTTGCGTGGTGGCCTCCAACGCGGTTGCCGCGGACGCCGGAACCGACGCGGCCAAGGCGGCGGCCACCGCTCCCGCGATATCGGCTCAGGCCGACGGTGAGAACATCTTCAGAGGTCTCTTCTTCGCGCAGGGCGAGGTCGGCAAGGACCTGTCCCGGCTGGACCTCTTCTCCAAGGCGCGCCAGCACCTCGACAACGAGTCCGCTGACGAGAAGCGTGCCGCCAACGCCGTGATCAGCCTGATCAACAAGAAGTCACCCGGTTTCTTCGCCGACTTCAGCAAGAAGTCCCGCAGCGGCGACCCGCGCCAGGTGGAGCAGGCGGTATCCAAGGCCCAGAGCACACTGCTTTCGGTGGCCAAGGAAGAGAAGTCCGCCATGCCCGTGGAGAACGGCCAGCGCTGCGGCGTCACCGTCGCAGTGGGCGCCGCAGTGGTGCATGTCGCGGCCGTCGTGACGGCTGCCGGTGCCGTCGTCACCGTCACCGTCGCGGTGGGTGCCAACTTCGTCAAGGGCAAGAACTGGTTCTGGAGCGCCGAGCCGACCAGCGGCGACGGGACCCCGCTGTCGAAGGATGAGGCTGTCGCCCAGGTCACCAAGGCACTTCAGGCCGCGTAAGCAGTCCCCGGCGGGAGGGGAGGCTGCAGACTCCCCTCCCGCCGGGTCGGCCTCATGGCGCCCCACGGGGGCAAGGAACCGCATCGAAATGAAAAGTAAGTTCCGTTCTCTCTACGACGCCTTCAGCCATCACAGACGCGATTCCGTCACTGTCTCGCCGAAGGCCATCGTCTCGGTATGCCTCATCTGGGCCGTCGTCATCGTGTACGTGATCCAGGAACAGCTGCCCAAGAACGTCATATCCCTTCCGGCCCAGCAAGAGGTCAAGCACACCGTGGTGAACCTCGCCCCGCAAGGATGGGCGTTCTTCACCAAATCCCCGCGCGACCCGGAAGTCGTCCCGTTCAAGAAGGAATCGGGCCACTGGGAAGCACAGTCCCTGACCCCGCACGCGGCCCCGCGAAACGCTTTCGGCCTCAATCGCGCATCGCGTGCCCAAGGTGTCGAGATGGCGATGCTGCTGTCGGCGGCAAAGCAGGACGACTGGCATTCCTGCACCAAGAGCAGAGCGGCCTGCCTCGAAGAATTCGGGGCGGCGGCCCGAAGCATCGACAACAAGGAACCGAACCCCACACTGTGCGGGACGATCGGCTTGTTGGCGGAACGTCCGACCCCCTGGGCCTGGCGTGACCTCATTCCGGAGCCTCACACCCCGGAACGCGTTCTGGTTGTGGAGGTGACGTGTTGATGCGGCAGCGCACGATCACGCTTCCCTGGGGAACGGGCTACGGGCTGGCCCGTACGCTGCTGGCCCTGGGCACCTTGGGGACCCTCGCGTTCAGCGACGCCTCCGCCCTCTTCCAGGAAGTGGCGACCGTGGGCCAGTACCCGCTGTGCCAGGGAGTCGCCGGCGGTGGCGCCTTTTGCCTCGTGGAGTCCGGCCATTACGACATCGTCCGCTGGGTGTGCTGCCTCGTACTGCTTGTCGCGGCGAGCGGCTGGAGGCCCCGCCTCACCGCCATTCCTCACGCCTACGTGGCCTTCAGCGTCTTCACCGGCATCTCCATCCCGGACGGCGGCGACCAGATCACCTGGGTGCTCACCCTGCTGATCGCCCTGGTGTCCCTGGGCGACTCCCGCCGCTGGCACTGGACGTCCAGCCGCCCCTCGCTCGCCGCCCCCCAACAGCGCGGCACCCTGGCACTGATCGGTGTCAGCGCGATCTACGTAGCCCGCATCCAGATGGCGGTGCTGTACTTCCAGTCGTGCGTGGCCAAGCTCCCGCACGCCGAATGGGCCGACGGGACCGCCCTGTACTACTGGGTCAACAACGAAGCCTTCGGAGCGGCGGGCTGGCTGCGCCCCGCACTCAACGCCGTGGTGCACCACCCGATAGGCGTCGCTGCCATGACCTGGGGGCCGCTCGTCCTGGAGATCGCTCTCGCCGCCGCCCTCCTGATGCCTCAAAAGGTGCGCTGGATACTGCTGCCTGCCGGAGTGCTCTTCCACCTCTCCATCGCGGTGACCATGGGGCTGTGGAGCTTCGCCCTCGCCATGTGGGGCGGCCTCCTTCTCCTCCTGGCACCACTCGGCCACGATCCGGACATCGGCGCGATGCTCCGCAAGGCGGTCCGCCGGACCACGCCGCTGAAGGCCGTGCCGCCACAGAAGCCGGCCGAGGAAAGCGTTCCGGCCTGACCTGAGTCGCGACTGCCCGTTCCTCCCTTCCCGCAAGAAGGAAGGAACGGGCACTTCGCGCAGTTGTGTCCCTGCTCCGCCGACGCCAGAGCCTTGACAGGCGTATGACGTGGGCGTAGGACTGAAAAAGTGACGTTTCGTCACTATCCGTGCGCGGTCGCCCCGAGGAGGGCACCATGTCGCTGGCTGCTTCCTACCCCGCTCAACTCCACCTTCAGGGCACCCGGAAGATCGCCCGCTGGCGACCGTTCGTACAGTGGCTCCTCGCTGTTCCGCACCTGCTGATCGCCTACGCGCTCAGCATGCTGCGTGCGGTGCTGACCTTCATCGCCTTCTTCACCGTGCTGTTCACCCGGCGCATCCCGCGCCCGCTCTTCGACGCGATCGCCATGTCCTTCCGCTACGAGTGGCGCGTCGCCAGCTACGTGCTCTTCCTGCACGAGGACTATCCGCCGTTCGACTTCCAGGCGACCGCCGACGACGACAGGGCCGATCCCCACACGCTCGTCACCTTCACCTATCCCGAACAGATGTCGCGGTGGCGCCCCCTGGTCAAATGGCTTCTCGCCGTCCCGCACTACCTGGTGCTTGCCGTCCTGGGCGTCGCGGCGACAGCCGTCGTGATCATGGGGTTCTTCGCCGTGCTGTTCACCGGCACCTATCCGCAGAGGCTCCGAGACGTGCTCGTGGGCGTCTACCGCTACAACCTGCGGGTGCAGAGCTACGTAGGCCTGCTCACCGACGCGTACCCGCCCTTCAGTCTGCAGGCCGACTGAGGAGTACGCCGATCAGTGGGCCGCACGTCGACGGAAGGCAGTGCACGGCCCGCCCTTCGGCAGGGCGAGAGGGGCCGCCGTGTGGCGTGGTGCCGGATCGTGTCGGGGGCAGGGATGTGAAGTGCCGGGGTGCAACTGGCACCGGCTTCGACCGTGTCTCTGCAGGTAAGAGCGCCATCGGGGGAGCAGCCGGAAGAACGTGACGGCTCCTCGGGCGGTGTACCGGCACCCGGTTCGGGGAGGGCGTATGGAACGCAGGGGATACATCCGGATGGCAGGAGCAGCCGTGACGCTGGCCGCAGGCGGTGTCATGGCCATGGCCCCCGGGGCGGCCGCAGCCACGCCCGCACCCGCGGCCGCGTACAACAAGGCGTGCGGCACCGGCTACAAGGTCGTCAACCAGGTCGACATCGGGAAGGTGGGGACGACCTATCTGACGTACAACTCCGCGACCGGAAAGAACTGTGCCGTGACGGTCCGCACCACCTCGGGCCCCGCTGTCCACATGTACGTCTGGGTCCAGCGCGACGACACCAGAGAATACGCCGACGACGACGGCTACTACCGGTCGTACGCGGGGCCCGTCTACCTCGCCGCCAAGGGCTACTGCGTCTCCTGGGGCGGGGTGATCGCCGGCGAGTCGGCCGGCAGGAGCGGCACCAACTGCGGCCGGATCACCGGATGATGAACAGCGAGGGCCGGCACGGAAACCGTGGCGGCCCTCGCTGCGCTCACTCGGCGACCGGGCGGCCCTTGCGGCGGCGGGGCCACTTGCGGGTGTCGCGGGGTTCCACGTACGGCTCCTCCTCCGGAGGCATGCCGCCGGAGATCGCCCGCTGGCGGGCCAGCTCCGCGTCGAATTCGAGGCCGAGCAGGATGGCCAGGTTCGAGAGCCAGAGCCAGATCAGGAAGACGACGACACCGGCGAGGGTTCCGTACGTCTTGTTGTACGAGGCGAAGTTGGCGACGTACAGCGCGAAGCCGCCGGAGGCGAGCAGCCAGAGCAGGACCGCGAGGGCGCTGCCGGGGCTCAGCCAGCGGAAGCCGGGGCCGCGGACGTTCGGGGCGCGCCAGAAGAGCAGGCCGATCATGATGATCACGAGGACCAGCAGGACCGGCCACTTGGCGATGGACCAGGCGGTGAGCGCCGCGTCGCCCACGCCGATCGCGTCACCCGCCCGCTCGGCCAGCGGTCCCGTGAAGACCACGATCACCGCGCTGACGGCGAGCAGGATCATGAGGACCACGGTGAGCGCGATGCGGAGCGGGGTCAGCTTCCACACCGGGCGGCCCTCGGGAAGGTCGTAGACGGCGTTCGAGGTGCGGATGAACGCCGCCACGTAACCGGAGGCCGACCAGACCGCGAGCACCAGGCTCACGACCGCCATCACGCCGCTGGCGCCGCCGCTGTCCCCGAGCTGCCGCACCGCGTCGCCGAGCAGGTCGCGCACCGGGCCGGGGGCCAGCTTCTGAAGGTTGTCGAGGACCGTGCGGGTCGCCGACTCGCCGATCACACCCAGGAGCGAGACGAGGACCAGCAGCGCCGGGAAGAGGGAGAGGACGCCGTAGTACGTCAGGGCGGCGGCCCGGTCGGGCAGATCGTCGTCCATGAACTCCTTGCCGGTGCGCCGCAGGACCGACCACCAGGAGCGCGCGGGCAGCTCGGTGGGCTCGTCCGGGGCGGCCCGCTCGACCTCCGGGTCCGGACCGGTGCCGATGGCCGGCTCGGTCTCGCCATGCTCGTGTTTGTCCCTGCCGAAGAGTGCCATGCGGAGGCGAGTTGACCGGTTCGGGCAGCGTATTCCTGCTCGGGGCCGCCGGTGTCGGGCGGGAGGGCGACTCGGGGCTGCTCGGGGCGGCTTGGAGGTTCCTCCAGGGCGGGGGGCGCGGAGGCGCAGTTGCCATGGATTTCCGTATCAACTTTTACAAATGCCAGCCGATCGCGCTTATCTTGTCGCACATGCAGTCCTACACGATCGGGCAGGCCGCGCGCCTCCTCGGAGTCAGCCCCGACACCGCCCGCCGCTGGGCGGACGCCGGACGGGTCGCCACACACCGCGACGAGGGCGGGCGGCGGCTCATCGAAGGCCGCGACCTCGCCGCGTTCTCCGTCGAGGTCGCGCAGAGCGGCGCCGCCGGGGCCGGAAACGGTGAGGAAGACGTCCCGTACACCACCGCGCGCAACGCCTTTCCCGGCATCGTCACCGCCGTGAAGCTCGGCGACGTGGCCGCGCAGGTGGAGATACAGGCGGGACCGCACCGCCTGGTCTCCCTGCTCACCAGGGAGGCGGTGGAGGAGCTCGGCCTTGAGGTCGGGATGCAGGCCACCGCCCGGGTGAAGTCCACCAGCGTCCACATCGACCGGGCCTGACGCCCGGGCCTCACCTGCCCACTTGTTCCTCTTCGCCTTCTCAAGGAGTCCCGTGTCCGCCGCATTCCGCGCACGCACCGTCCGCCGTACCGCCGCCGCGGCCGTGACCGCCGCGCTGCTCCTGCCGCTCGCCGCCTGCGGCAACGACGACGACAGCGACAGCGAGAAGGACGGCGGCGGCAAGGACGTGAGCCTCACCGTCCTCGCCGCCTCCTCCCTCACCGATGTCTTCGCCACCGCAGAGAAGGCGTACGAGAAGGAGCACCCCGGCACGAAGCTGACGATCTCCGCGGCCGGATCGCAGGAGCTCGCCGCGCAGGTCAGGCAGGGGGCGCCCGCCGACGTGCTCGTCACCGCCGACACCAAGACCATGGACGGGCTGAAGGGGGAGACCGGCGAGCCCACCGTCATCGCCAGGAACCGCCTCGTCATCGCCACCCGCGAGGGCAACCCGGACAAGATCAAGGGGCTCAAGGACCTCGGCGACAGCAAGCTGAAGGTGGTCCTCGCCGACGACACCGTGCCGGTCGGGCGCTACAGCAAGCAGGTCCTGGACAAGCAGGGCGTCGACGTGCGGCCGGTCTCCAAGGAGGCGAACGTCCGCTCCGTCCTGAGCAAGGTCGAGCTCGGCGAGGCCGACGCGGGCATCGTCTACCGTACGGACGCCGCGACCGCGCCCGGCAAGGTCGACGCCGTCGAGATCCCCGACGGTCAGAACGCCGTCGCCGCCTACCCGGCCGCGACCCTCAAGAGCTCCGGGCACGGCGAGGCGGCGGCCGCCTTCGTGAAGTGGCTCAGCACGCCCGAAGCGCAGAAGATCCTGCGGGACGCCGGCTTCCAGAAGCCGTGACCCGTACGCCGGCCGCCGTGTTCCGCACCCGCACTCGCTCTCGCACCCGTGAGCGGCGGACGCGTGCCCGTCCGCCGCTCACGCTGGCCCTCCCCGCCCTGCTCGCCGTCGCCTTCCTCCTGATGCCGCTCGTCGGGGTCCTCGCCCGGACCGAGTGGGGCGACCTCGGAAGCCACCTGAGCACTCCCGGGGTCACGCAGGCCCTGAAGCTCTCGCTGGCCGTGTCGTTCTGGGCGCTCGGGCTTTCGCTGCTGCTCGGGGTGCCGCTGGCCTGGCTGCTGGCGCGCGTGGAGTTCCCTGGCAAGGCGCTCGTACGCTCCCTCGTGCTGCTGCCGATGGTGCTGCCGCCCACCGTCGGCGGCGTCGCGCTCCTGCTCGGGTTCGGGCGGCGCGGGCTGCTCGGACCGTGGCTGGAGGACACCTTCGGCATCGTGCTGCCCTTCCACACCTCCGGTGCCGTGGTGGCGGCGACGTTCGTGGCGATGCCGTTCCTCGTCATCAGCCTGGAGGGCGCGCTGGGCGGGCTGCGGCCCGGGTTCGAGGAGACGGCGGCCTCGCTGGGCGCTTCTCCCGTACGGGTGTTCCTCACCGTCACCCTGCCGATGGTCGCCCCCGGGCTCGCCGCGGGGGCCGCGCTGACCTGGGCGCGGGCGCTCGGCGAGTTCGGCGCGACGATCACCTTCGCGGGCAACCTGCCGGGCACGACGCAGACCCTGCCGCTCCAGGTGTACCTGCTGCTCCAGGACTCCCCGGAGGCCGCGACCTCGCTGTCGCTGCTGCTGCTGGCCATCGCCATGGCCGTACTGGTCGGGCTGCGGGGGCGGTGGACGGTGGGAGCCTCCGGGCGCGTACGGGACGCACAGGACGGACGGGACGGACGGGAGCAGGTGCGCGTCGACTCGGACGGGAGCGACGAGCCGGGGGAGGGCAGTGAGCGGGACCTCAAGACGGCAGAGGCGACAGGGGTGGCAGAGGCGGGGGAGAAGTGGGCCCTGCACGCCGACGTCACCGGCCACAACCAGCTCACCCTCGACGCCGGCCCCGGCACCACCATCGCCGTCGTCGGCCCCAACGGCGCGGGCAAGACCACGCTCCTGCGCGCCCTCCTCGGCCTCACCCCCCGCGCCCACGCGCGGCTGCGGCTCGGCGAGCGAGATGTCACCGCGCTGCCGCCGCACCGGCGCGGGGTCGCCTGGGTGCCCCAGGAAGGAGCGCTCTTCCCGCACCTCAACGCCCTCGGCAACACCGCGTACGGCCTGCGCGCGCAGGGCGTCCGGCGCGCCGCGGCCCGCCGCGAGGCGCAGGCCTGGCTCGACCGGCTCGGCGTCGGGCACCTCGCGCACCGCAGGCCCGCCCAGCTCTCCGGCGGGCAGGCGCAGCGGGTCGCCCTGGCGCGGGCGCTGGCGGCCAGGCCCCGGCTGCTGCTCCTCGACGAACCGCTCGCCGCGCTCGACCAGACCACCCGCGCCCGCGTCCGCCACACCCTGCGCCGCCACCTCGACGGGTTCGGCGGGGTCTGCCTCATCGTCACGCACGACCCCGTCGAGGCGGTCTCGCTGGCCGACCGGGTCCTCGTGCTCGACGAGGGGCGTGCGTTGCAGGACGCGCCGCCCGCCGAGGTCACCCGGCACCCGCGCTCGCCCTGGGTGGCCCGCATGCTCGGCCGCAACGCCTGGCCCGGCACGGCGACCGCCGACGGCACGCTCACGCTGGCGGGGAAGGGGCGGCTGGTCGTCGCCGATCCGCCGCCGGCCGGGGCGCGGGCGCTCGCGGTCATCGCGCCGGAGGCCGTGTCCGTGCACCGCGAGAAGCCGACGGGCAGCCCGCGCAACGTATGGCCGGGGACGGTACGGGAGATCACCACCGCCGGGAGCCGGCTGCGCGTCCTGATCACCTCGCGTGCGGCACCCGACCTGGTCGCAGAGATCACTCCGCAGGCGGCCCTGGAGCTGGGGCTCGTGGACGGGGTGGAGGTGTGGACGAGCGTGAAGGCGACGGAGGTGTCCGTGGTGGCGCTCTGAGGGGCCTTGGCGTGTACAGAGGCTTGCTGGGTGTGGGGCGGGGGGGGGGCTTGCTGACGGGACACGGGGCACGGGGCACGGGGCGTCGGGTTGGTCGTTGGTTACAGCGGCGCCTGCCACGTCACCGTCGTCCCCGCCTCCACGCCGTCCGTGTCCCCGTCGTCGTACACCGTCAGGCGCACGCCCTCGCGGCCGTCGGGAAGCGTCGCCCGCGCGTCGACCGTCACGTCGACGCGGGTGACGCCGGTGCGGCGGGAGGTGGCGGCGAGGGAGCGGCGCAGGGCGGCGAGCAGATGGCCGGCCGCCGGGTCGGTGACGCGGGTGTCGACGGCGCCGGCGAAGTGCACCGACGGCTGGATGCCGAGGACCGCGGCGGCGCCCGCCGTCTCGCGCAGGACCTTGCCGCGGAACGTGGCCGGTGCGTCGGCGGGCGGCTGCTGGAGCGCGAAGATCGCCGTACGGACCTCCTGGATGGTGGATTCCAGCTCGTCGACGGCGTGGTCGAGGGTGGACGCGACCGTGGTCGACCGGGCTTTGCGGCGGGTCGACTCCAGCATCATGCCGGTGGCGAACAGGCGCTGGACGACGAGGTCGTGCAGGTCGCGGGCGATGCGGTCGCGGTCCTCGAAGACCGCGAGGCGCTCCCGGCTCTGCTGGGCGTCGGCGAGTACGAGGGCGACCGCGGCCTGCGAGGCGAACTGGGTGGCGAGGAGCCGCTCGGCGGAGGTGTAGGCGGGCGCGCCGCGGCGGCGCGGCAGCGCGAGCGTGCCGATGAGCCGGCCCCCGGCCTGCAGCGGCAGCATCATGCTGGGCCCGAAGCGGGCCCGCACGTGCGTCGTCATGCGTGGGTCGGTGGCCGAGTCCTCGATGAACACCGGCTCACCCCCGAGCAGCTGCGTGAGCACGGCGCTACCGGGCTCGATGGTGGTGCCGATGAGGTCGTTGGGGTGGGAGTGGGAGTGGGAGTACGGAGAGGTGTCGCGGGCCCCCGTCGCTCCGGCAGCCGCCGCGCCGCCCGGCCTGGGGCCACCCTCGGCACGTTCCTGGGGTGGGGCTGGCGGGGCTGGGGCTGGGGCCGAGTCGTCCGGGGCCGGGGCCGGGGCTGGGGCCGGGGCCGAAGCTGAGGCTCCCCAGCCGTGGGGTTCGCCGTCCGTGGCGGCTGCGACGATGCGCATGCCGCCCGCCTCCGTGGGTTGCAGGATCACGCCCGCCGCCGCGCCCGCGAGGATCCTCGCCCGGTCCGCGACCGTCATCAGCGCGTCGGGCGCGGCCTCGCCGGTGAGGAGGGCCGTGGTGACGGCCGCGGCGCCCTCGATCCAGCGCTCCCGCCGGCGGGCCGCCTCGAACAGGCGGGCGTTGCCGATCGAGATGCCCGCCTGGCTCGCCAGGACCCTCAGGAGCTGGCGGTCCTCGTCGGTGAAGGGGCCGCCACCCGCCTTGCGGGCGAGCAGAAGCGTGCCGAAGGGCTCGTCGTGGACGCGGATCGGGACGCGGAGGGCGGTGCCGTCGGTGTCGTCCGCCTCCGGCCGCAACGGCGGTACGCCGTCGGGGAAGCGGCCGGGGCCGCCCGCCACGAACAGTTCCGCCGGTGCCTCGTGGCCGGCGGCGGCGTCGACGGAGAGCGTGCCGAGGCCCGCCCCGGTCAGCCGCGCCGCGCTGTCCACGACGTGCTGGAGCGTCGCGCGGAGTTCGAGGTCCGTGCCGACGCCGAGGACCGCCTCCAGGATCGGCTGCAGCGAGGGCTGCGGCACGTCCGCTCCTTCGGGCGTCTCGGTCACGTACGACGTACTCCGTACTTGGTGCTCGGTGCTCGGTGCTCGGGGGAGGGTGCGGCGGGTGCCTGTCAGGCGGACCTGTCAGCCGGACAGCGGGTCCAGGACCAGCGGCTGGATCTTGCCCTCCAGCATCGCACCGAGCCCCAGCACGGCGCACACATCCGGCCGTTCCGCGATTTGTACGGGCATTCCCGTCGCGTCCCGCAGCATCTGGTCGAGGCCGGGGAGGAGCGCGCTGCCGCCGACCAGCATGATGCCGCGGTCCGCGAGGTCGGCCACCAGGTCCGGCGGGCAGTCGCGCAGCACCTTGCCGATGCCGTCGAGGACGGAGGTGAGCGGGGTGTGGATCGCCTCGCGGACCGCGGCCGTGTCCACCTGGACCGAGCGGGCCACGCCCGTCGCGACGTCCCTGCCGTGGATCTCCGTGGACTCGGGCCCCTGCGGGGTGAGGCCGTTGCCGCGCAGGGCGAGCTGGAGGGGGCGTACGGACTGGGAGGGCAGCATCAGTTCATGCTGGTGGCGCAGGTGCTGCACGATCGCGTTGTCGATGGCCTCGCCGCCCACGGGTACGCGTTCCGCGGTCACGATCGAGCCGAGCGAGAGGACCGCGACCTGGGTGGTTGCGGCACCGCAGACGAGGATCATCGTCGCCTCGGGGCGCTCCACGGGGAGGCCGCAGCCGACGGCCGCCGCGATGAGGGTGTCCACCAGTTCCACGCGGCGGGCGCCGAGCCCGACCATCGTCTCGACGGCGGCGCGCTGCGCCAGCGGGTCCGCGTCGTGCGGGGTGCAGGCGGCGGCCCGCAGCCGGGGCTTGCGGCGCAGGGTGCGGCGGAGCTTCTCGCCGAGCAGGTGCCGCAGCATGCGCTGGGCCATCTCGATGTCGACGACGGTGCCGCCGGAGACGGGCCGGACCACGCGGATGTAGCCGGGCGTACGTCCCGTCATCTGCTCGGCGAACTGGCCGACCGCGATGAGCGCGCCCGTCCGCGTGTTGACGGCGGCGGCGCTCGGCTCGTCGACGACGAGTCCCGCGCCCTTCACGAACACCCGGGTCCTCGCGGCACCCATGTCGACGGCGATGTGGCAGCGGCGCAACTGCTCCAGACTGACGGTCATGGCAGATCCTCCCGAGAGCGCAGACCGTACGGACCGTCGGACGGCGGTCCTGTCTCGCATCGTGCGGCGCACGCGCGCGGCTCGCGCGCTGGGTTGAGCCGGGCGGGGTGCCGCCGCACGGGTGGTGTTGGGGGGCGTCGCGGGCAGTGCGGTCGTTCCCTTGCTTCGGGTCGTTCCGGCGGTGCCGTCACCGACTGGCGGGAATGTGCCCTGGCGGCTTTCCGCCACGTTCCGTCAACTCTCGTGCAACACAAGGCCGCTGACACTTTTCGCAGCACCCGGGCACCAGCCCTGCCCGGGTCCGACGAAGAGAGGCAGCCTCCATGACCAGAGCCTCCATGACCAGAGCCCCCGTGCGGCGCAGCGCCCGCATGCGGCGAAGAGCCGCGCTCGTGGCCGCCGCCGGTCTCGCGTTCGCCCTGCTTCCCGCCGGGCAGGGCGGCGCCGTGGCCGCCGCAGCCCCCGGGCCGGCGGCCGCCCCCACCCCCGCCCAAGCCCACTCCGTCACCCTCATCACAGGTGACGAGGTCACCGTCACCCGGCTTCCCGGTGGCCGGCAGGCCGTCACCGTCGACCGGCCCGCCGGGGCGAGCGGGGCGGTGCGCAGTCAGCTGACGGACGGGCACCTCACCGTCGTACCGGACGAGGCGCGGCCGTATCTGCGCTCCGGTGTCCTCGACGAGCGGCTGTTCGACGTGACCGAGCTGATCCGGCAGGGGCTCGCGTCCGCGGAGCCGGGGGAGGAGGGGAGGGCGGGCGGTGGGCTGCCCCTCATCGTCACGTACGACAAGAAGGCCCGCGGCGCGCACGAGCTGCCGCGCGGGGTCGAGAAGGTGCGCTCCCTGGAGAGCGTCGGGGGCGTCGCCGTCACCGTGGAGCGGCCGGACGCGCTGTGGCGTTCACTGCGCGGGAAGGCGTCCGGCGTCGACGAGGCGCCCGGCAGCGCCGAGGCGTCCAGCCTCGGCAAGGCGTCCGGCAGCGCCGAGGCGCCCAGCCTCGGCAAGGCGTCTGGCAGCGACAAAGCGTCCAGCCTCGATAAGGCGTCCGGCATCGCCAAGGCGTCCAGCCTCGGCAAGACGTCCGGCAGCGACAAGGCGTCTGGCAGCGCCAAGGCGCCCAGCCCCGGCAAGGCGTCCGGCAGCGACAAGGCGCCCAGCCTCGGCAAGGCGTCCAACCTCGACAAGGCGTCCAGCCTCAGCAAAGCGTCCGGCATCCACAAGGTGTGGCTCGACGGGCGTGTCGAGGCGGATCTGGCGCGGAGCAACGCGCAGATCGGCACCCCGAAGGCCTGGGAGGCCGGGCTCACGGGCAAGGGCGTCAAGGTCGCCGTCCTGGACACCGGCTTCGACACCGGGCACCCGGACCTGAAGGGGCGCGTCGCGGAGTCCAGGAGCTTCATACCCGGCGAGGAGGTCACCGACCGCAACGGGCACGGGACGCATGTCGCCTCCACCGTCGGCGGGAGCGGCGCCGCCTCCGACGGCGGCAAGGAGAAGGGCGTCGCACCCGGCGCCTCGCTCGCCGTCGGCAAGGTCCTCAGCGACGAGGGCTTCGGCAGCGAATCCGAGATCATCGCGGGCATGGAGTGGGCGGCGAAGGACGTCGACGCCAGGATCGTGTCCATGAGCCTCGGCTCGCAGGAGGCCAGTGACGGCACCGACCCGATGGCCGCCGCCGTGGACGCGCTCTCCGAGGAGACCGGCGCCCTCTTCGTCGTCGCGGCCGGGAACACCGGCGCGCCTTCCTCCATCGGCTCGCCCGGCGCCGCCGGCTCGGCGCTGACCGTCGGCGCCGTCGACTCCGCCGACGAGGCCGCGTACTTCACGAGCCGGGGCCCGCGCGCCGGTGACCACGCGCTCAAGCCCGACCTGTCGGCGCCCGGCGTCGACATCCTCGCCGCCCGCTCCCAACTCGCCGACGGTGAGGGGTTCTACACCGAGATGAGCGGTACGTCGATGGCGACGCCGCACGTCGCGGGCGTCGCCGCCCTGCTCGCCGAGCAACACCCCGACTGGACGGGTGCGCGGCTCAAGGACGCCCTGATGTCCACGGCGAAGCAACTCGACGCGTCAGCGTACGAGTTGGGGGCGGGCCGGGTCAGCGTGCCGGACGCCGTCGACGCGCGCGTCACCGCGACCGGCAGCGCCGACCTCGGCTTCTACGGCTGGCCCTACGACGCCAACGAGCCGGTCGACAGGACCATCACGTACACGAACACCGGCGACCAGGACGTGAAGTTGAGTCTCGAAGCGCAGGGCGCCCCCGACGGTGTCGTCACGCTCGCCGAGTCCACCCTCACCGTGCCCGCGCACGGCACCGCGTCCACCACCGTCACCGGCGACGGCGCGAAGGCGCCCGTCGGGAACACCAGTGGCGCCGTCGTCGCGAGCGCCGGCGGGAAGAAGGTCGCGCACACCGCGTTCGGGCTGGTCAAGGAGGAGGAGCGGTACACGCTCACCGTCCACGTCAAGGACCGTGGCGGCGCCGCCGCCTCCGCCGACCTCGTGGTGCGGCGGCTCGCCGGGGGCACCGAGCCGTTCCCGGCCGCCGTCGGTGACTCCGGCACGCTGAAGCTGCGCCTGCAGCCGGGCACGTACGCCCTCTCGACCTTCCTCGACGTGCGGGGCAGCAAGGGCGCGGACTCCCTCGGCCTCGGTTTCCTCGCCGACCCGGAGATCCGCCTCGACCGGGACCGCGCCATCACCCTGGACGGGCGGAAGCTGCGCGAGATCAGGGCCGACGTGGGCCGGCGCACCGAGACCAGGCAGCTGCTGATGGAGTACGACAGGAAAGCCGGCGGCGCCGACCTGATGGGCGCCGTCCAGGTACCCGTGAAGTACGACAGCGTCTTCGCCGCGCCGACCGGGAAGGTCACCGAGGGCAGCTTCGAGTACCGCACCGTGTGGCGGCTCGGGAAGCCCACGGTGGCGGTGAAGGGCCTGCGCGAGGCCGTCGCCCAGCCCGGCGGGACGATCGCCGAGGGGCGGCGGACGTGGACGCTGGTGGACGCGGGCGACGGCACCCCGGCCGCGTACGAGGGCAAGGACGTGCGCGGCAAGGCCGTCGTCGTGCGCCGTACGGACGCGGTGACGCCGGAGCGGCTCGGGCAGGCCGCGCAGGACGCGGGCGCCGCCGCGCTGTTCGTGACGGACGGCCGGGCGGGGCGGCTGAACGCCTGGTTCGGCACGGCCGACAACAGTGACCGGCCGCTGCAGATCGCCACGGTCGACGCCGCCGACGGGGCCCGGCTGATCGCGGCGGCGAAGGCGGGCGGGAAGGCCGAGAGCACGGGAACCCGCAACACCCCCTATGTGTACGACCTCTCCGAGGGGCACGAGGGGGCCGTCCCCAAGGACCTCACGTACGAGCCGACGAAGCGTGAACTGGGCGTCCTCGCCACGAAGTTCCACGCGGTGAAGCCCGCGGCGGGCGGCGAGTACCGCTACTCCATCACCGACACCTTCCCCGTCGGCCTCGGCTTCCAGGAGAAGATCGACTACCCGGCCGAGCGTACGGAGTACGTCTCCACGGGCAAGGGCCGGCGGTGGCACGAGTCCGTGTCCACCGGTCCCGGCGCGCTGGAGGAGCGCAGCGGCCTCGTCGCCTACCGGGGCGGCAGGCACACGGAGTTGAACTGGTTCAAGCCGGTGCTGCACCCCTGGCTCGGCACCGGGCTCGGCTGGGGCCAGACGCGCAGCGGGAACGACCTGGCGTTCAACGTGCCCGGCTGGGGCGACTCGGGACCCGACCACACCGGCTTCGGCGACGTCTGGAGCGAGGATTCGATGACGCAGGTCAGCGAGGTCTTCGTGGACGGGGTGAGCGCCGACCGGCGCAAGAGTTCGGGCGTGTACGTGTGGGACGCGGACCCCGCCGAGCACACGTACAAGGTCGTGACCGACACGACCCTGGCCCCCGAACGGTGGCATCTCGGGACGAAGGGCCACGCGGAGTGGACGTTCCGGTCCAAGGAGACCCCGGCCGGCAGGAAGACGTTCCTGCCGCTCCTGAACCTCGGGTTCGACGTCGACACGTCCCTGTCGGGTGACGTGCGGGGCGGGCGGACCGTACCGGTCGGGCTCTTCGCGGAGTACGTGAAGGGGGCACCGGACACGGGCGTCATCGGGGGCGGGAAGCTGTCCGTCTCGTACGACGAGGGGGTGACGTGGAAGGAGGTCACCCTGGAGCGGGGCAGCAAGAAGGCGTCCTGGGCCGGTCAGTTGAGGGTGCCGCGTGACGCCGGGTCCGTGTCGTTGCGGGCCTCCGCCTCCGACGATCGGGGCGGGGCCGTCTCCCAGGAGATCATCCGGGCGGTGGGGGTGAAGTAGCCCCGAGGGTGGGGCCTCGTGTCGCTCACCGACGCGGGGCTCCACCCCGGGCCCCGCTCCTCAGTCGCCGGAGGGGCTTGATTCCCGCACCAGCGCCCGCTTCATGATCTTCCCCATGTCGTTCCGCGGCAGCGCCTCCAGATACCGCACCACCCGCGGCCGCTTGTGCGGAGCCAGGCTCGACGCCACATGGTCCGCCAACTCCCCTGCGGACGGCGGCTCCTGGGGGTCGGCGGGGACCACCCACGCCACGATCCGCTCGCCCAGGTCGGGGTCCGGCTCGCCGGTGACGGCGGCCTCCCGCACCCCGGCGTGTTCGAGCAGCGCGTTCTCGATCTCGCCCGCGCCGATCTTGTAGCCGCCGCTCTTGATGAGGTCGGTGGCCTTGCGGCCGACGATGCGCACATAGCCGTCGGCGTCCCGGACGGCCATGTCGCCGGTGCGGAACCAGCCGCCCGGCGCGAAGGCCGCCGCGGTCGCGTCCGGGCGGTTCAGGTACTCCGTGAACAGGTTGGGGCCGCGCACCTGGATCTCGCCGACCGCCTCGGGGCCGCCGTCCGCCGCGATCTCCTCGCCCGCCTCGTCGACCAGCCGCAGTTCGACGCCCGGCAGCGGTACGCCGACCGCGCCCGCGCGGGGCTCGCCGTCGGCCCGCACGCTCGTGTTCATCAGGGTCTCCGTCATGCCGTACCGCTCGATGACGCGGCGTCCCGTGGCGGCCGCGATGCGCTCGTGGTCGTGGACGGGGAGCGCCGCCGAGCCGGACACCAGGAGCCGCGCCCCGGCCAGCGCCTTCGCCAGCTCCGGGTCGTCCGGCAGGGCCTCGGCGATCCGGTGGTACATCGTCGGCACCCCGAACAGCATGGTCGCCCCGGAGCCGAGCTCGCGCGTCACGCCCTCGGTGCCGAACCGGCCGAGGTGCCGCACGGAGCCGCCGCGCCGCAGCGGGCCGAGCGTGCCGAGGATCAGGCCGTGCACGTGGAAGAGTGGCAGGCCGTGCACGAGGACGTCGTCGCCGGTCCACTGCCAGGCGTCCGCGAGGGCGTCCAGCGTGGCGGCGATCGCGCGGCGCGGCAGGACGGCGCCCTTGGGCGGGCCCGTGGTGCCGGAGGTGTAGACGATCAGGGCGGGGGATTCGGGGGCCGGTTCGGTGGGCGCCGCCGCAGGGCGGGCCGCGTCGTCCGGCCGTACGTCGACGTCCTGCCGTGCCACGTCGGCCAGGGCGGGCGGCAGTGGGACGCCGGGCTCGGCGAGCACCAGGGAAGGCGCGCTGTCGCGCACGATGTGCGTGAGCTCGGAGCCGCCCGACTTCGGGTTGAGCGGCACGGCCGGCACCCCGGCGAGCAGCGCGGCGACCACACTGACGGCCGTCTCCAAGGATGGGGTCGCCCAGACGGCGACCCGGCTCTCGTCGCGCAGCCGCAGCGCCAACGAGCCCGCCACCGAGGCGAGTTCGGGGTAGGTCAGCGAGCGGTCGCCGAACCGGAGGGCCTCGCCGCGTGCGGCGTCGAGAGCCGGGAAGAGGGGGTCCACGTGTCGTACTCCTCGAAGTGACGTCGGGGTGGTCCGTGCGGAGCATGTGCGGTCTCCGCACCGGGGCGTGATGAGAGTGTCACGCACGCCCCACGACACGGCGACGCCGCCTCCCGTGGGACGGGGGAGGCGGCGTCGCTGCTTGCTGTCGTGGTGACGTCAGACCAGCCAGCCGAGGAAGTGGGCGAGGCCGGCGACGACGTCAGTGATGAGGTTCATGGTGGTGCTTCTCCTTGTGGGACTTTCAGGAAGGTGCCGGACCCGCGGACGCGGGTCCAACTCCCCGGTCCCGTATGGGACATGGACCGGGGGCGCGGTCACGGTCTGCAGCCCGTCGCTCGCGCACCGTAAGCATCGTCAATCACAGGGGCCGCACGCAATTCCTGGCGTGACGATCACCTGTTCCAGGGAACAACTGCCCAGTCGTTCGCATCCGTTGTTCGCATTCGCTCCGGCCCTCAGTACGTCAGCACCACACCCGCATACGACACCCCCGCGATCACGCCCCACGAGATGAGCCCGAGTGCCGCCACCCGGCCGCCCGTACGGGTCAGGGACGGCAGGTCGACCGCGCTGCCGAGGCCGAACAGGGCGGCGGCCAGGAGGAGTTCCTGAGCCGTATGGGCCAGGTCGAGCGCCGTGCCGGGCAGCCGGCCGGTGGTGCGCAGGGCCACCATGGCGAGGAAGCCGGCGACGAAGAGCGGCACGAGCGGCGGCCGCTTGGCGCCCGTGGTTCCGGCTGCGGAAGCCGGGACCCGTCGGCGTGCCCGTACCGAGAGGGCCACCGCCGCGACGAGCGGCGCGAGCAGCGCGACCCGCATCAGCTTGACCAGGACCGCGTCGCCGAGCGCCCCCGCACCCGCCGTCTGCGCGGTCGCCACGACCTGCCCGACGTCGTGCACGCTCGCCCCGACCCACCGCCCGAACTCCGCGTCGCTGAGCCCCAACGGGTGCTGAAGGAGGGGGAGTACGGCTATCGCGAGCGTGCCGCACAGGGTCACCAGCGCCACCGAGGTGGCCGTGTCCCGTTCGTCGCTCTCGGACACCTCGCTGACCGCGCCGATCGCGGACGCGCCGCAGATCGAGTAGCCGGTGGCGATCAGCAGCGGCTGGTCGCCGCGCAGCCCCATGCGGCGGCCCAGCCACCAGGTGCCGCAGAAGGTGACCGCGACGACGCAGAGCACCATCGCGACCGAGGCCCAGCCGAGCCCGAGCACGTCGTCCAGGCTCAGCTTCAGACCGAGCAGCACGATGCCGACGCGCATCAGCCGCTTCCCCGCGAACGTCAGCCCGGCCTTGCCTGGACCGCGTACGAACGCGTGCGCGGCGCCCGGCAGGTGGGCGGCGGCGATGCCCAGGACCACGGCGGCGGTGAGCATCGGCACGCCGGGCACCAGCCGGTGCACGCCCCAGGCCACGGCGACGCCCAGCACGGCCAGCGTGAGGCCGGGCAGCTTGCGGGGCGGGCGGGCGAGGGGGGTGGTGGCGCGCGGCGTACGGGACTTCGGGCGTTCGCCGAGGAGTGCCATTACCGGTCGGCCGGGAGTTCGTACACCCGGCGGACGCTGCTGCCCAGGCGGGCGATGTCCGCGCCGTAGATGTGGATCGATATCGCGCGGCTGCCGCAGGCGTTCCACACCCGGTGGATGTCGCCGGGCGGCGCGAAGCCGCAGACCGAGCCGCGCGGGTTGACGACGTCCTCCGTGGCGACGAGCCGGGCGGCGCCGCCGTTCTCGGCGGCGGGCACAAGACGGTAGCGGCGCTCATGCTCCTCGCCCTCGTGGACGCCCGTGACGCACCACGACACGTGGTCGTGGACGGAGGTCCGCTGCCCCGGCAGCCAGACGAGCGCCACGATGGAGAAGCTGCCGTCGTGCTCGGCGTGCAGGACGTGCTGGCGGTAGTGGTCGGGGTCGCCCTCGCACTGCTCGTCGGTGAGCAGATCGGCGGTGCCGAGGTGCGGGGCGAGCCGCTCGCCGACCAGGTACGCGGTGAGGTCGGGGGGCAGGCCGCGCCCCACGGCCTCGCGGACGTCGGTGACGAGGGCGTCGAGGCGCTCTGTGGTCCGGGCGGCCCGGTACGCGGTCGGAGTGCTCATACGGGCAGCGTCGCGCCGCCGATCCATCACGTCCAACGACAGTCTTTTGGCAACCCCCCAACTTCCGCTTATGGACGGTGGGGCGCGAGGGTGCGGACGATCAGCAGCCGACGCGGTTGGCGGCCACGGTCCGCAGCTCGTCGAGGACCAGGGCGGTGGCCGGTATCCGCAGATGGTCCTTGAGGACGTACGCCGACACCTGGCGCCGTGACGCCGGGTCCAGGGCGCGGCCCGTCACCTTCCGGTGGCAGAGGAAGTTCAGGACGAGGCCCGGCATCATCGCGATGCCGAGCCCCTCGGCAACCAGGCTCTGCACCACCAGGTTGTCGTCGGTGGTGAAGGCGATGTCCGGCGCGAAGCCCAGCTCGGCGCACTCGTGCAGGAAATTGGCCCGGCAGCGCGGGCAGCCCGCGATCCACCGCTCGTCCGCCAGCTCGGCGAGCCTGACCGACCGCTGGCGCGCCATCCGGTGCCCGGTCGGCAGCAGCACGGTCAGCTGGTCCTCCAGGAGCGGGATCTCCGCCAGCTCCTCCGGCACCTCGTCGTGCAGGCCGGGATAGGTGAAGGCGAGCGTGATGTCGCACTCGCCGCGCACCACGCGCCGCAGCGACTCGGGCGGCTCGTCCTCCAGGAGCTCCACGCGCACGCCCGGGTGCCCGGTGGCGAGCCGGGCCAGGGCTTCGGGGATGAGGGTCGCGTTGGCGCTGGGGAACGCGCAGACCCGCACCCGGCCCGAGCGCAGCCGCGTGATCGCGTTCATCTGCTGCTGGGCGGCGGAGATGTCGTCCAGGATGATCCCCGCGTGCCGCGACAGCGCCTCGCCCGCCTCGGTCAGCCGCATGCGGCGGCCCACGCGGGTGAACAGCGGAGTGCCGACGGACCGTTCCAGAGCCTTCATCTGCTGGGTGATCGCCGGCTGCGTATAGCCGAGCGAGCGGGCGGCCGCCGAGTACGAACCGGCCCGGACCACCTCGTGGAACGTCCTGATGTGCCGTGAATCGAACACCGCTGAATCATAAGCAGATGTTGGAGGCGGCGAACAAGACCGGTGCCGGGCTTTTGCCTCCGGGGCACGCCTCTTCCTCCCCGGAGGCGGGTGAGGCGCGGTTGTTAGCCTGCGGTGGCTGTGACCGCGTACGAACAAGGAGTCCCCGTGACAAGCCCCCGCATCGCACTGGTCACCCGTCGGCCGATGCCCGCCCACGACCACGACCTGCCGTCCCTCGCGCGGGCCCTCGGCGAGACGGGGGCCGAGGCCCACGTCGTCGGCTGGGACGACCCGGACGTCGACTGGTCCGGATTCGACCTCGCGGTGATCAGGTCCACATGGGACTACAGCTGGCGCGCCGGGGAGTACGTGGCGTGGGCCGAGCGGTGCGCCCGGCTCACCCGGCTCGCCAACCCCGCCGACGTCGTCCGGTGGAACACCGACAAGCGCTACCTCGGCGAGCTCGCCGGGGCCGGCGTGCCCGTCGTGCCGACGCACTACCGCGCGCCCGGCGACGCCACGGAACTCCCCGCCACGGACGGTGAGTTCGTGGTCAAGCCGACCTCCGGGGCCGGGGCGCGCTACGCCGCCCGCTACCGCGCCGACGAGCGGGAGGCCGCGCTGGCGCACCTGGCCCGCATGCACGAGGAGGGCTTCACCGCCATGGTGCAGCCCTACATGCGGCGCATAGACGTCACCGGCGAGCGCGCCCTCGTGTTCTGCGGCGGACACTTCCTGCACGCCGTCCAGAAGGGCGCGGTCCTCGCACCCGGCACGGCCTACGACGCGGCCAAGACGGCACACCCCGACCTGCGCCCCTGGCAGCCCACCGACGCCGAACTCGACGTCGCCGACCGCGCGTTGGCCGCCGTGCCGGGCTCTCCCGACCTGCTGTACGCGCGCGTGGACCTCGTCGACGGCCCCGACGGCGGCCCGCACGTCATGGAGCTCGAACTCGTCGAGCCCAACCTCTTCCTCGCCGTGCACCCCGGCTCGCTGCCCCGCGTCGCGGAGCTGATCCACAAGGCGGCGCTGTAGCGCCTCCCGAGAAGGCTCTCCCTCACTCGCGGGCGAGGACGAGTACGGAGTTGTGCCCGCCGAAGCCGAGCGACGTGGTCACCGCACAGTCCAGACGGACGCTCCTGGTGGTCGGGGCCACCTCGACGGGCACGCGCGGGTCCTGCGTACGGAGATTGACCGTGCCCGGCACCAGCTGCTCCTCCAGGGCCAGGACGGTGAAGGCGGCCTCGATGCCGCCGGCGGCGCCCAGGGTGTGCCCGGTCATGGACTTGGTGGAGGTCACCAGCGGGCCCTCGCCAAGGACCCGGTGCAGCACGGCGCCCTCCACCAGGTCGTTCATGACGGTGGAGGTGCCGTGCGCGTTGACGTGTCCGACGTCGCCCGGGGCCACCTGGGCGTCGGCCAGCGCGGCGCGCAGCGCCAGCTCGACGCCGGCCTCGCTCGGGGCGACGGGGGAGGAGGCCTCACTGGAGGTGGTGGCCCCGTACCCGCGGACGGCGGCCCGCGACCTGGCGCCGCGGGCCCTGGCGTGTTCCGCACGCTCCAGGACCAGCATCCCGGCGCCTTCCCCCACGACGAAGCCGTCCCTGTCGACGTCGAACGGGCGGCAGGCGGCGGCGGGGTCCGCGGTACGGGTGGACAGCGCCTTCGCGTTGCACGTACCGGCGAAGACCGCCCGGGTGCACATGGACTCCGCGCCGCCCGCGACGGCGATGTCGCAGGCCCCGGCGCGCAGCAGGTGCAGCGCCGTGCCGATCGCGTCGGTGCCGGAGGAGCAGGCGGTGGCCACCGCGAGGCTCGGCCCGCGCGTGCCGAGGTCCCGGGCGACACTGCCGGCCGCTCCGTTGACGACGCTCAGCGGCGCCAGCCTCGGCGACACCCGGCGGGCGCCGCGCTCGGTGAGCGTGGCGTGCTGCTCGGCGTAGAAGTCGAGGCCGCCGTGGGCCGAACCGACGACCACCGCGACCCGGGTGCTGTCCCAGACGTCCGGGCCGAGGCCCGCGTCCGCCACGGCCTCCCGTGCCGCGACGACGGCCAGCTGGGCGAAGCGGTCCATGAGCCGGTGGCTCGCCACCCCGAGCACGGCGTCGATGTCGAGGTCGAGGCCGTCGATGGTGTACATGAAGTCGCAGGGCAGGTCCCGCAGCGCGGCGGGCCGCCGCACCCCGCGGGGGGTGGTGGCGTTGGTGACCCGGTCCCAGGTGTCCTTCACGCCGATGCCCGCGGCGGTCACCAGACCGAGGCCCGTCACCGCGGCCGTGACGGGCTCCCGTGCCGCCCCCGTCATGCCGCCACTGCCTTCTGGTGCGCGGCGGCCTGCGGGAGGTCCTTCTTCAAGAGAAACGTCGCACGCTCGGTGACTTCCACTTCGGTACCGCTCCTTGTTCGCGATGGACACGTGGGGAACGCGTCACCGCGCGGCAAGTCACGGTTGCCTGTGGGTACTGAATGAACGTTGGAGCAACCCCCAGGTGAACTCCGCGACGCACGGCCGCAGTTCACCCTCCGCGTCCGGCGCTTCGAACGCGAGGCCCCACCGCGTCGGCGCCGACCCCTCCATGGGACGCGCCGGAGCGAACGCGCGCGCCGCCTCGTCGACCGTGCACGACCACGGGGCCAGGTCGTCGAGCGTCCGCAGCTCGGGAGCCGGTGCCCCGGGCGCGCGTACGAGCCAGTCGTTCCACACCGCCCCGTTCGGCGCGAGCAGCACCTCGAAGCGCAGGTCGGGCCAGAGCGGCACCGGCCAGCGCAGCGCCTCGCACTCCAGGTCGCCGATCCGGCGGCGGTCGGCCGACTCCGGGGTGCCGAGGACCGAGCGGTAGCGCGCGGCGGCGCCCCGGGAGCGCGCGGAGCGGGTCATGGCCTGCCAGCGGCGGTTGGCCTCCCGCATGTCCGCGACGGAGACGCCCAGTTCGTGCCGGGCGTCCGCCACCAGGTCGGCGTTGTGGTCGGCCATCCTGCGCAGCAGGACCAGCTGGAAGTCCAGCGGCGTGAACGGACGCGAGGCGCGGGGAGAGCTAGCGGACATGCACCCCATCGTCGCGCACCGCGAGCGCTCCCGGGCGGTGACCGTCGGGCAGGAACAGGACGGAGTTGACGTACCGCGGGTGTCTCGGCGTGAGCACCCGGCGCAGCAGGCCCTGCGACACGACGTACGACGTGCCGGACTGGTGCTCCTCCAGGTCGAAGGAGGCCAGGGGCAGCCACGTGTCGTGCGGCAGCACCCAGCCCCGGTAGCCGTGGCCGCGGGTCAGGAGCTCCACGATCGGGGCGGTCGGCTGGATGCGGGACTCCAGCTCGATGAAGATCGCGGGGCGGTCGCGGGTGATCAGCTCGTGCGCGCCGCGCAGCACCGGCAGCTCGTTGCCGTCCACGTCGATCTTGAGGAAGTGCACGTTCCGCAGGCCGAGCCCGTCCAGGGTCACGCACGGCACGTCCACGGCGACGTGGTGGATGTCGCGGCGGACGAGGGACGACACGCCCCGCTCACCGCGGTCGCCGCGCGGCAGCCAGAGCCGGGCCGTGCCCGGGCGGTCCGTCGCCGCGGCCTGGACCACCCGGACGTTGCCCGGCGTGCTGGCGGAGAGCAGCCGCGCCAGGTGCGGCACCGGCTCGACGGTCACCACGCGGTGCGCGCGCGAGGCGAGCCGCCGTGTCCACGGGCCGTACCAGCCGCCGACGTCCACGGCGGTGCCGCAGCCCGGCGGGCAGAGGTCGGCGAGCCGTCCGAGCTCCGGCTCGAAGCGGGGGTAGACCAGCCGGGCCAGGGCGGCGATCAGCCGGTCGGGGACATAGGGCGCCACGCGGGCGGCGAAGGTCATGGGCACCCTCTCGTCAGGGGGACATTCGTTTGAGCAGTTGTTCGTGCGCGTCCTCGGGGACCTGTTCGCCGGAGGAGGGCAGCAGCTGCGGTATGCCGTCGACGACGGGGTAGCGGCGGCGCAGCCGCGGGTTGTACAGCGACTCCTCCGGTACGAGGGGCTCCTCGGGGGAGAGCAGGTGCAGCGGGCCCTTGTCGAGCGGGCAGGCGAGGATCTTCAGCAGCGGGTCGTCGGGGTTCATCCGCTGGTCAACTCCTTGGGGGCGGTCGAGGGTCGGGGAGTGGTGCCGTCGTGCTTCGGCATGGCGACGAGCACGGACACGGCGAGGACGGTGCCCGCGATCCGCAGCGTCAGGCGCACCGGTTCGTGCGGCAGCGCCTCGCCGAACGCGAGCGTGCCGAGCACCGCGGTGAACAGCGACGTCACCGTCGTGCACACCGGGACGATCAGCGACGCCCGGCAGCGCTGCAGGGCGGCCTGCGACATGATCAGGCCGAACGCGCCGGTGAACAGCAGCAGGTAGGGGTAGGGCGAGCGCAGCAGGCCGCCGAGCGCGCCGCCGATGTCCTCCGTCGTCAGATAGCTGGACACGCCCTTGATGGCCAGGGAACTCACCCCGTACAGCAGGCCCACGGCGACGCCGTACTCGACGCCCGCCGTCGGCATGCGGTGCCGGTGCCTGGCGCGGCGCTCCGCGGAGCCGTACAGCCAGACGCCGGCCGCGAGCGACGGCAGGCAGACCGTGAGGATGAGCGCCACGGGCGCGCCGCGGCCGACCGTGTCGCTGTCCTCGCTGAGGGAGAGGACCACCATGAGCAGCGCGAGCAGGATCGCGGCGACCGCGTACCGCTCGCGGCCCGTGGTCCGCTCGCCGAGCAGGACGGAGGAGAGCAGCAGGAGGAGGACCAGGCCGGAGACGAAGATGCCCTGCGCGGCGGCGATCGGCAGGGTGCGGTAGACGGCCAGCTGGGCGGCGAAGCCCGCCGCGAGGGACAGTGAGCCGCCGATCCACAGCCAGCTGCCGAGCACCTGCCGCAGCAGCCGGCCGGGTTTGCGGACGCTGACCGACGGCATGGCGGTCAGCGCCCGCTTCTCCAGGACGAAGCCGGTGCTGTAGAGCAGGTTCGCGATCAGTGCCGCGGCCACGCCCCACCACATGGTCAGGCCTTTCGGGCGTGCAGCAGGAGGATCGAGGCGGCGCTGGGCACGGCGCAGGCGAGGCGGTCCAGGGCGCGCAGCGGGCGCGGCACGCCGTGGAAGGGGGCGCCGGACAGGCGTACGACCTCGAAGCCCGCGGCCGCGACGAACTCGCGCAGGGCGCGGGCCGTGTACAGCCGCAGGTGGCCCACGACCTCCTTGCCGGGGCGGCCGTGGATGGCGCGCAGGCTGACCTCGGAGAAGACGGGCTGCACACCGGCGAGGAGCAGGCCGCGGTTGTACCAGGCGGCGAGGTTGGGGGTGGAGAGCATCAGGTGCCCTCCGGGCCGCAGCACCCTTCGCAGCTCGTCGAGGGCGCTGTCCGGGTCGACTAGGTGTTCGACGACCTCGCTGAACAGCACGGCGTCGGCGGTCCCGTCGGAGAACGGGAGTCCGCCGTCGGAGAGTTCACCGCGCACGACGTACGGGAGCCGGGTGTGCGCGCGCTTCAGGGCGTCCTGCGACCAGTCCACGCCGATGACGCGGTGGCCCGCGAGGACCGGTGCGGCGGTCGCCGCGGCCGTGCCGTCCCCGCAGCCGATGTCGAGGACCGTGGCGGTGCGGGTGGTGGCGGGGCCGAGCGCGGCGGCGAGGATGCGGGCCTGGCGGAGGCTGCGGGCGTCGCCGGACGCGACGGGGACGGCCGGGTTCTCGTAGAAGTCCCGGAGTTCGGTGGGGCGTTTGGTGGTCGCGGTGGTCACTGGGGCCCCTCCTGCTTCTTCGCGTTCTTCTGCGCGCCGTGGTCGCCGGGCTCGGTGTGCTCCGTCGCGTGGAGGTAGTGCTCGAAGAGGTCGCGCAGGTGTGCGCCGTCGCCGTGGCTGAGCAGCGTCTTCGACCAGCGCAGGGCGAGGTGGAGGCGGCCCGCCGTGGAGGCCGTCGTCACGGTGAGGCCGCGGGGCAGCCGGGCCGGCGCGGAGAACCACACGGCGTGCGCGCGGCCCGCGTCGCCGAAGTCCAGGGCGTAGGGGACGCGGCCGATGTTGCTGAGGAGCGTCGTCGACGTCCAGGGCGCGGCGGCTCTGCGCAGGCCGCGGGTGGCGGCGGCCCTGAGGGTGACGGGGAGGACCGGCGCGGTCAGGAGCGCGGCGCCGCGGCCCAGCTGGGGGCGGGGCAGGGCCTTGAGGGCGCGGGTGCGTTCGGAGGTGCGGCGCAGCAGGTCGCGGGTGGCCTCCGGGGTCCAGTCGCGCGAGGCCAACTCGTGGGCGCCGAAAGCCACTTCGACCAGGCGGGTGCCGTTGCCGATCGGCATGGTGGCGTCGCGGGGGCGGTCGTCGACGGGCATCGTGATGCGGAAGGGGCGGGGCCGGGCGCCGTGTTCGCGGTTCCAGTGGGCGATCATCAGCGCGGTGGCGACCATGAGCTGGTCGTTCACGGTGAAGGGGGAGCCCTTGGGGCGGCGCGGCACCGGGAGCTCCGCGACGAGCATGCCGTTGCCGGGGGAGGGCTCGGGCGAGCCCTTCGCGACGCGGGCCGGGGGCGACCAGCCTGACGGGGCGTCGGGCGGCGGCTGTTCCTGTGCGGCCTGCGGTCCGGCGGGCGCACGGGACGGCGGGGCCGCCGGGGAGTTGTCCCGGCCGCCGTAGAGCTCCGCGGCCGTCGCCAGGACGCGCAGGCAGGCCGGACCGTCCAGAGCGGTGTGGTTGATGGTGAGGAAGAGGACGGAACCCCGGCTCTCGGCCCCCGGCGTGCCGTCCGTCGGGGAAGGCGTCACCACCTCCAGGCGGATCGGCGGCGAGGACGTCAGCGGCGGCGCCTCGGCCAGGGCGCGTTCGCGGGCCCGTTTGAGGGCGTCCGGTTCGGCGGGCGGGAACGTCACGACCTCCACGTCCGGTTCCGCCGTCAGCTCCCACTCGTAGCGGCGGCGGTACCAGGGGCCCCGCGCCTCCCGCATCAGGATGCGGGGGTGGCGGCGCAGGGCCTCGGCGAACGCGGTCCTGAGGCGGTCCGGGTCCGGGGTGCCCGGCAGGTGTACCTCGATGTGCACGGTCTCCGGCTCCTCCTCCTGGAGGCAGTGCCGGGAGACCTCGTCGACGACGGGGAACGGCACGCGCGCGGGCGGCCGGCCGGGGCCGTCCGCACGCCGTGCCGGATGTTCCAGTGCGGTCATCGCTGGGTGCCTTCTCCTGTCGTGGACTTCCGCCCGCGGCGTGCGAGGCGCATGGCCCTGCGGCCCGGCGGTGCGGGCTCGGGCTGGGCCGTCGCGGGGCCGCGGGCCGAGACGGTCGGGCCCGCGTCGTGCCGGGGCGCTTCCGGTGCGGTGTCCGGGCCGCCTCGGGTGCGGCGGGGCAGCGGGGGCGTCGCGGGGGCGGGTCCGGGGGCGGGCGGGTAGGGCGGGACCGGGCCGTACTCCAACGTATCCGTGGCGCGGTGCCGTGTCTCCCGTACCGTCACCAGCGCCGCGAACAGGGCGACGAGGGCGAGGAGTTGGGCCACCGGGCCGAAGGCGCCCTCGTCCGCCGACGCGGCCTCGCCCGCGCCCGTCGCCGCCGCGATGCCCGCGCCCGCCATCGCCAGGAACGCGACCGGCACCAGGAGCGCGTGACGCCACCAGGCGAGGAGGGCGAGCGCCGGGACCAGCAGGGCGAAGGGGCCCGCGATCACCGCGGCCACCAGCGTGAGCGCCACCGTGCCGAGGACGATGCCGGGGGCGGGCGGCGGTCCTGCCGGGGCGTCCGGGTCGGTGTCGCGGCGCCGCGAGAGGACCAGGACGAGGCCCGCCAGGGCGAGGACGCCGACGCCGGCCAGGATCAGCCCGATCTCGTAGATCTGCGACGGCTCGTAGGTCAGCTTGACCGTGCCGCCCTCGCCGTTCGGCACCAGCCACCCCTGCTGCCAGCCGTCGAGCCGCACCGAGGTGAGCTCCTTGCCGTTGAGGGTCGCCTTCCAGCCGTCGTTCACGTTCTCGTACGTGGTGAGGTACGAGGCCGCTCCCGAGCCGACCGTCAGCTCCCGGCGGTCGCCGAGCCAGTCCTTGACCTTCAGGTCGCGGGAGACCGTGTCGACCTCGCCCGGCGTGCCGTGGGTCAGCGACGCGTCCATGACGGCCAGCGGGCCCGCGTCCCCCGTCTCCACGCTGTGCGCGCCCGCGCCGAGCCGGACCGCCGAGGACTTCTCGCCCTCCTGGCAGAGCGTGATGTCGACCGGGCGCCGCTCGGTGAGGTCCCGGACCCGGCCCTTGGCGCTCGTCTCGTACAGCTCGCCGTCGATCGACATCGTCGGGCCCTGGCCGCAGGGCAGCGAGAAGCGGTCCGCCGGGTCGGGCTGCTTGGTGCGGTACTCGTCGAGCGCCGGGACGTACACCTCGGTGAGGCCGACGGGCAGCTGGAGGTCGTCGTCCGCCACCGGGTTGTGGACCGTGAGCGGCGCGGTCTCCGTGATGGTGATGTCCATCTCGTCGGTGGTGATCGGGGTGAAGCGGGCGTTGCCGTGCTCGTCCACGCCCGCGGTCGCCGCGCCGTCCGGCGAGCTGATCTCGATCTTCACGGGGCGGGTCGACAGGCCGCCCGCGGCGGGCAGCACGATCTCGCCCACCGGCTGCTTGCCCGGCCACTTGAGGTGGATGACGGGGCGGTCCGCGGAGCCCGCGATCCAGCCCGTCGTCAGGTCGCCGTCGGTGAGGTTGCGCGGCGACAGACCGCTGCCAAGACGCGCCGTGGAGTCCGCCGTCGCGATGATCTGCCGCTCCTGCTCCGGCGCCACCTTGTACAGCAGCTCGTCCAGTGCGGCGCCCGGCACGGCAACCGCGCTCGCCCGGAACTCGTACGCGCCCTCACCCGTCGTCGTGAAGCGGCGGTGCAGACCGGCCTCGGCGTTCACGGGCGACAGCGCGCTCGGGTCCGACGAGCGGTGCATGGAGTACGTCGTCGCCTTGGCGTCGGTGGACTTCTCCGCGTCCGTGGGGAGCTGGAGGAGCTTGGTGACGCGCACGTCCGGGATGCTGATCTCCGCGAAGCCCGCGCCTGCCAGACCGGGGCGCGGCTCCTCGGTGTCCACGATCGTGATCCTGACCCAGTCGGTGGTGCCCGCGCGGGCCTTGATCCGCTGGGCCGTGCCGTTCGGCTGGAGGTCGCTGGTGACGCTGCCCCGCTCCGTCTCCACGCGCACCCGGGTGGGCGCGGACCGCACGCCGTCCTGCGGCAGCGGCGTGACACGGAAGGAGGACGGGACCGCGACCTTCGCGTTGAACTCGGCCTTGATCCACTCGCCGTCCGCCGCACCCGCGCCGCCCTCGGCCCAGGCCGTGGCCGGGTTCCCGTCGAACGCGTTCACCGGGTCGTACTGCGGCAGGTGGAAGAGCCAGTTGCCGTAGCTGGACGCGGAGACCGACTTGGCGCCGCGCAGCTCCGCCGTCGTCTGGTGCTCGATGCCCTTGGTCGGCAGGATCTGGTGCGGCTTCTTGTCCGGGTCCTGCACGGCGTCGACCGCGTTCCGCTCGTCGCGGCCGTACGTGTAGGAGGTGTTGGAGTTCACCAGGCCGAAGCGGGTGTCGGCGCGACGCAGGCCGTCGCCGACCGCCTGCAGGCCCGGCGCCCCGATGCCCGGGTGGTTGTCGCCGGTCAGGACGGCCGGGCGGTCCCGCATCGACGGGTCGGCGGAGAGCGGAAGCAGGGCCTCCGGGCCGCCGCTGACGACCGCCGTGTTGGAGACCGGCTTCAGGCCCGCCTGGCCGGGGCGCTCGGCGCCCTTCCCGGGGGCGTAGATCTCGACCGCGCGCTGGCGCGGATAGAGCCCCTCGATTTGGATCGGGGTGTCGTCCTCGATCTTCCCGCCGGTCGTCGTCGGACCGAGGCCCGTGACGCGGCTGAAGCCCGACTCCTCCAGGGTCCGCTTCACGGTCGAGGACGGGACGTGGCCGACCTGGTCGGGGTCGAGGTCGTTGCGCACGACGACGTAGTACAGGCCCGCACGCGTCAAGTAGTCCCGCAGACCCGGCACTTCGCCACCGGTCATCAGCGCCTGCTCGACCGCGTCCATCGCGCGGCGGTTGCCCGGCGTGCCGAACGGCACGTAGTCGCGCTGCGCCCACCGCGAGTCGGCGAGCACGTCCAGGGGCTGGTCGATGGGCGAGCCCCAGGTGTAGATGCCGTGCGCGGTCGCGGGGACGACGAGGGCACGGGAGTCGGGGGAGTACTTCTCCAGCCAGTCGGCCGTCGCCTGCCAGTACGTCGGCAGCTTCTGGAACGAACCGGGCTGCAGGATCGAGCCGTTGACGTACGGCCAGGCGAGGCCGGGCAGCACCAGGGCAGCGGCCATCAGCGGCGCGAAGCGCCGTCCCCGCACCGGCCGCGCGCCGCGCGCCAGGGAGGCCACGCCCACCAGGTGCATCAGCCCGAAGACCAGTGCGAGCGCCAGGCCCGTCTGGAACTTGTAGATGTTGCGGAACGGCACCAGGCCGCCGTTCAGCCAGGACTGGACGGTGTCGTGGAAGGGCGCGCCGAACGCGCCGCCGTACCCGGCGAGCGTGACCAGGACGACGGAAAGCACCGTCAGGACCAGCCAGCGCCGCTCCGGCAGATCACGCCGCGCAAGGCCCGCGAGGCCGAGCGCCGCCGCGAGCGCCGAGCAGACGATCGTCACGACGGCCGTCGCCACCGTCCACCCCGCGGGCAGCCACGCCTCGCCGAAGTGCAGGTACGCGACCCAGTTCCCGGCGCCGCGCAGCGTCTCGGTCGCCGACATGGTCCCCGTCGTGGTGGCCGAGTTCTCCACGTACGGAAGGAAGTTCTCGCCGTGGATGCCGAGCATCAGCAGCGGCACGACCCACCAGGCCGTGGCGAGGACGACACCCGGCACCCACCAGGTGATCAGCTTCCGCTTGCGCGGGCCGTTCGGTCTGGAGAGGAGGTAGAGACCCACCGGCAGCAGCGAGGCGAGCGTCGCCGCCGCGTTCACCCCGCCCATGAACGGGATGATCAGCGCCGAGCGGCACGCGGCGAGGCGCGCGCTGATCCGCTCGTCGGCGAGCGGCAGCAGCACCCACGGCAGCACCGCGCCGGGCAGCGCGGCCGCCGACGTCGACCCCACCACCACGGTGAACGTCGGCCACAGCGCGTACACCACCGCGCCGAGCAGCCGGCTGTGGCGGCTGCCGATGCCGAGGCGCTCGGCGAGCCGCAGCGCGCCCCAGAACGCCCCCGCCACGATCAGCGAGAGCCACAGCCGCTCGGCCAGCCACACCGGCAGCTGCACCAGGTCGGCCAGGCCGTAGAACGGCAGCATCGGGAAGACATAGCCGACGTACTGGTCCTGGATGCCGCCGAAGCCGCCCCGGTCGTGCCAGAGCTGGCCCAGGTCGGCGAGGAACTGCCAGGGGTCGACGGCGACACCGAGCTTGGTGTCGAACGTCATCCGCCCCGGTTTCACCGCCAGGAACAGCACGAACACCACGGCCCAGAACCCGAGCAGCCAGCGCCGCGAGCGCGGCCCCCGCGAGGGTTCGGGGGCATCGGTCGTGGGTCTTACGGCCGCCGGGGGTGGGGCCTGGACCGTGGTCATGGACACCGCCTGAGAATGAGAAGGAGATTCCAGGTCGCGATCTCGCGCACACCCGGCACCTTGGTGATCGCCCCGGCCAGGAACGGCCAGTAGCGCGAACGCGCCGATACGACGGCCACGTCGTCGCGGCCCCGCACCTCGCGCAGGGTCGTGCCGACGTGGTGGGCGAAGAGGTTCTCGCCGAGCGTGTGCTTCGCGGCCTTGCCGGTACGCCGTTCATAGCGGGCGCGGGCCCGGTCGGCGCCCAGATAGTGCCAGGGCGCCCACTCGTGCCCGCCCCACGGGGAGAGCCAGTTGGTGAACGAGACATAGATCAGACCGCCGGGCCTGGTGACCCGGACCATCTCGCTCAGGAACGTCTGCGGGTCCTCGACGTGCTCCAGGACGTTCGAGGAGAACGTGACGTCGGCGACGCCGTCCGCCAGCGGCAGCAGATACCCGTCGGCCACCACCGAACCCTCCGGCGGCTTGGCCCCCAGCTCGGCCGGATCCGGCTCGAAGAGGAAGCACTGCGCGCCGCGCCGCCGGAACTCCTCGGTGAAGTAGCCGCCCCCGCCGCCGATGTCGACGACGACGCGGTCCTTCACCGGTACGTACGCCTCGACCTGGTCGGCGGCGTCCCGGGCGAGGAGGGTGTAGCACCGCTCGGGTTCCCGCTGCTCGCGCAGGAAGGCCCGGAAGAGGGTGACGGAACGGCGCAGCGAGGGGTCCTTCACGCAGACCCCTGGGATATTCCGGCCGCGTGGTGGGCGGCGACCGCCTCGGCCGCCACCGACTGGAACTGCCGCACCGTGTTGCCCCAGCGGAACTGCGCGGCCCGCTCACCTGCGGCCTTGCCGAGGGACCTGCGGCGTTCGGCGCTGAGGGCCAGGGTGCACCAGGCGGCGGCGAAGGAGCTCTCGCCGCGGGCGAGGAGCCCGGTCACGCCGTCCTCGACGGAGTCGCGCACCCCCGGGACGTCGAAGCCGATCGAGGGCGTGAAGCGGGTCGCCGCCTCGGTGATGACGAGACCCCAGCCCTCCACGGCCGACGGGTGCAGCAGCATCCACGCCTCGCAGAGCAGCCGGTGCTTCTCCGCCTCGGAGACGTGACCTCTGAACTCGACGCCGGGACCCGCGAGTTGTTCGAGGCGGCCGCGCTCGGGTCCGTCGCCCACGATCACGAGCCTGCCGCCCGTGACGGGTCTGACCCGTTCCCAGAGCCGCAGCAGGAGATCGATGCGCTTGTACTCGACGAGCCGCCCCATCGCGAGGAACAGCGGCTCGTCGGAGCGGGGGTGCAGCGGTCCGGGCTCCTCGACGCCGTTGTGCACGATGCGGATGCGCTCGCGCTCGACGCCGATCGCCCGCAGCGCCGTCGCCGTCGACGGCGACACGGCCACCAGGAGGTTGCCGCGCTGCGCGCCGGACAGCGCCCAGTGCTCAAGCCGTCTGCCGAGCCGCGCCGCGGGGGCGAGGGCGCCCTGGAAACGCATCCCCCACAGGTCGGTGTGGACGTGGTTGACCAGGCACAGGGTGGGCCCGCGGTGCCACAGCGGTGCCAGGTACGGCATGCCGTTGCAGACCTCGACGAGCAGGTCGCAGTCGCCGACCTGCCGGGTGAACGCGGAGCGCGCCCGTACGAAGTGGCCCAGGTCGCTGCCGGCGGACACCACGCGGTAGTCGCGGTAGGCGGCGGGCCCGCCGCACAACAGGGTCACCTGGTGGCCGAGGCCGCTGAGCCCGTCGGCGAGCCGGTCGACGAGGAGTTCGGAACCCCCCGCGGCCGGATTGCCGAGGTCGCGGTGGGCGAGGAAGACGATCCGGCGCGGCTGTGGGGGAGGCGCCGGAGGGCGCTCCGCGCGGCGTGGGGCGGCCGCGCGCAGCGAGGACGGTACGTGCTGGGGCATGCGTGCTCCAACTCGTCTCAGGGTGCGGAACTGTGGGGGGTCCGGTCGGCGGAACGGTCCTGCTGGGTTCGGTGCGGGGGTGGTGCTGAGGCGGTACGGGGCGGTACGGGGCTGTGCGTGGGTGGGGGTGGATAGTTTTCGCCGCCCCGTACCGCGCGGCTACTCACCGAAGTGACAATTTTTGCGCTTTCAAGGGCTGACGTCTCATCACATCGTGGTGGGTTGCAGGGCGGTCGGTGACGCGCCCGGATTCGGACTCCCGGGCTCCGCCGATTCACCGTGCCTTCCGGGACCGTTCGCCCCGTCGTCACGCCGCCGCCCCCGCGCGACGAGCACGACACCCGCCACCGCGAGTACCCCGCCGAGGACGCCCGCACCGAGCGGAAGCGTCTCGCCGACCAGTTCCAGACGGCTGCTGTCGTCGTCCGCGAGCTTCACCTGGGCCTTCTGCGTGGCCGGCGTGAACGCGATCCGCTCGCTGTCGAGCAGCACCGTCGCGTCCTTGTCCGAGCCCGGCGCGCGCAGCGTCTTGCGGGGCCCGATGGCGGCGTAGATGATCCGGCCGGTGCGCCGGTCCGCGACGAGCTCGATGCCGTGGTTGGCGTAGTACTCGTCCGCGATGACCTGGCTCTTCCTCGGCTGACCGACCATCCGCCCCGGCACCTGGCGCGTGCCCGTCTTCGTGGCCTTCACGGTCGCCGTGAAGCGGTAGCCCTCGTACCCCTGGATCTTCTTCGTGCCCCGGTAGGTGAGCGGCACGGTCGCGCCCAGCGTGTTGTCCCACCAGCGGTAGGACCGCTTCTCGACGTCGAAGGGGAACTTCAGATAGGCCTCGCCCTCGAAGTACGGCTCCTCGTCGCAGCAGTGCACCGGCTTGTTCGTCCGCCGGTCGGTGACCCAGCGTTCCTGGGTCCACTGGAGCGAGTCGTGCGGGCTTGCGGCGGGCAGCGACTTGTCCGGGTCGACGGACGTCACCACGTCCCAGACGGCCCGCCCGCTGTCCTCG
This sequence comes from Streptomyces sp. NPDC050732, assembly GCF_040654255.1. Classification (NCBI taxonomy): domain Bacteria; kingdom Bacillati; phylum Actinomycetota; class Actinomycetes; order Kitasatosporales; family Streptomycetaceae; genus Streptomyces; species Streptomyces sp. NPDC050732. The sequence continues at coordinate 41,515 of NZ_JBFAHP010000040.1, read as the reverse complement.
CTGTCGGCGACGTCGCCGCGGACCTGGCGGGTGATCGTGAGGTTCTTGTCGTGGACGGTCTTGATCTTCTTGGTGTCGAAATAGCTTCCTTTGCCCTTGAAGACCGTGATGGTGTCGATGTCCACGGGCGTGCGTTTCGCTCGTGGCTCCACGTACCAGGCCAGCATCGGCGCGAGGACCAGAAGAAACACGCCGAGCCCGAGAAGGATCAGCGACAGAGGTGAGGCGGTGCGGCGCATGAGGTCACTCCTGGGCTGAGGCGGGAGAAGTGTTACTGAGCCGTATGGGCCGGGAACGTAGGCCCACCCTTGACGAAGTGTCAATGCATTGCAGAGACTGAGCACTTGCCGGACGGGGCCGGCACGGGCTGTGCGACCAGGACTTTGTGACCGGAGCTTTCCGGCCGGCCGAGTGCCTGCGCGCCCCGGGGTGGGGACGACCTCCGACAGAGAGGCTGACCCTCGCAATGCACCGTTTGCTCGCCGCTTCACTCACCGCCGCCGCCGCGGCGCTCCTCGCCGTGGGCGCGGCGCTCGGCATCGTCGCGCTCCTCGACGCCACACCGGACCAGCCCAACACGCCGCTCGTGCATTACGAGACACCGGCGCGGGGGCAGTGAGCGCCCGTGGCCGCGACCAGCGCACAGCCGTCCGGCGACCGGACGGCCGCCGACAGCTTCCCGGACGACAGGACTCCAGAGGGCCGGGCACCGGACACCGGCCCGGCTGAGACGTCACCGCCCGCCGGCCGGCCGCCGGAGGGTGCGCACCGCTCCGCCTGGCGCGACGTACCGCCCCGGCAGGTGAGGGAGTTCGCCGCCCTCGCCCTGGAGGAGGTGCCCTCGCTCGCCCAGGACATCCTGCGCGAGATCCGCGCCGAGTACCCCGGCCTGCCCGTCGTCCTCGACGACTCCGGCGAGCCGATGGCGCTGATCGGCATCCGCCGCGCCCTGGAGGGCTTCGTCCAGCAACTGGCGTCCCAGGAGGGCCGGCCCCGCTACCACCTGGAGGTCTTCCAGGAGTTCGGCCGCGGCGAGGGCCTGCACGGCCGCAGCCTCGACTCGCTCCAGGCGATCTACCGCCTGGGCGTACGACTGGCCTGGCGCCGCCTCGCCGAGATCGGCCAGCAGATAGAGATCCCGCCGCCCGCCATGTACGAACTCGCCGAGTCGGGCTTCGAGTACCTGGACGGCCTGGTCGACCAGTCCGTACGCGGCTACGCGGAGGCGGCGGCCCGCGAGGCGGGCGAACGCCTGCGCCTGCAACGGAAGTTGATGGAGCTGCTGCTCTCCGAGCGGCGCTCCGACAGCACGATGGGGCCCGTACACGGACCCGGGGCGGGCGTGGGACCGGCGTCCGGCGGCAGGACCGGCAAGACAGGCAAGACAGCACCCCTCGGCAACGCCCTCGGCGAGCGCGCCGCCCGCGTCGGCTGGCAGCTGCCCGAACGCGTCGCCGTGGGCGTCCTGCTGCGCCCCGCGCGGGAGGCCGTCGCACCCGCCGTCGGTGAGGGAGTCCTGCTCGACATGGAGGCCGAGCAGCCCCGCATGGTGGTGCCCGACCCCGAAGCGGCGGGACGGCCCGAACTCCTGCGCCGCGCCATGACCGGCTGGTCCGGCGCCATCGGCCCGCCCGTCGCCCTGGCCGACGCCGCGAAGTCGCTGCGCTGGGCGGAGGCGGCGGTGCGCCTCATGGAGCGCGGACTGCTGCCCTCCGGTGAGGTGCTGCACTGCACGGAGCACACCGAGGCGCTGGTGCTGCTGCAGCCCGAGGAACTGATCGAGGACCTGGCCCGCCGCTGTCTCGCCCCCCTCGAACACTGCGGCCCCGCCCACGGCCGTCGCCTCGCCGAGACCCTCCTGGCGTGGCTGGAGACCCGGGGCGGCGCCCCCGAGGTGGCGGCCCGCCTGGGCGTCCACCCCCAGACGGTCCGTTACCGCCTCCGCCAGATAAGGGAACTCTGGGGCGACGAGGTGGACGACCCGGACCGCCGCTTCGAACTGGAACTGGTGCTGCGGGCGCGCCGCTTGAGAGGCCTCCTGGGCAGGGCGTGACGCGCGGCGTCACCGCATCGAAATTGCCGGACTTTTCGATTCCGCACACAACTTTCACAGCCCCCGCTTCCACTGTTACCGGCGTGGCGCCTAGCCTCCATGCCTCATGGACTACTGCCACCCGTGCCGCAGGCACCTCAACGGCGCCCTCGCCTGCCCGGGGTGCGGAACCCCCGCCGAAGCATGCCGGGAGTACGCGCAGTCCATCACCGCGCCGGACGAGGAACCAGCGGGCCCCCGCACCCCGCACGAGGAGCGCCCCCCGCGCACCCGTGGCCGCAGGGCGCACCGGCGCCGCCGCCGCAAGGCCCTGCTCATCACGGCGGGCCTCACCCTCGCGGCGGGCGGCCTGAGCCTCGCCGAGCTGGGCACGGAGGGCGACTCCGGACCCCCGACCGCGGCCTCCGCCCCGGACCACCCGTCCCCGACGGAGACCACGGCCCCGGGCGGCGGCACGACGGCGGAGGACGCGGCGGCCGTGTCGGCCGCACCCTCCGGGACGAAGACGCCGGACGCGGAGCGCCAGGACGACAAGAACGGCAAGAAGAAGCGCGAGGCCCCGTGCCCCTAGAGGTGGGGGTGGTGGGGGTTGCTATGTGCACCACCACAGGAAGCGGTCGCAGGGTTGGGTGGGGGGGGGCTCTGGGGGTTTCGGTTTTGGGGTGGCGGGGGTGGACGGGGGGCGTGTCGGGGCGGGGGTGTTGAAGTGCGCGACCACCCACATGAGACCCGCACCGGCCAGACCGGCCCCTGAGGGACGCGGGGAACTGCGCGATCAACCACATCGAACCCGCACGGGACCCACGGACCCTTTAAGGGGCGCGGGGAACTGCGCGACCAGCCACACCCCACCCGCACCCGAACCCCCGGCAAGCGCAAGCTCACCCCTCGCCCCCCACCATCCTCCGCAAAAGCCCTCGCAGAGCAACCCGCTCCTCGCGGGACAACCCGGCCAGCGGCTCCCGCGCGAAGCGCAGGGAGCCTCGCAGGCGATGGGCGACCTCAAGCCCCTCCACCGTCGCCGCCGCCAGCTTCACGCGCCGATCCCCCGCATCGGCCCGCCGCTCGACGAGCCCCCGCGCCTCCAGCCGGTCGACGATCCCCGTGATGTTCGACGGCTCGCACTTCAGCTTCTGCGCGATGCGGCGCATGGGCATAGGTTCGAGGGAGAGCAGCCCCAGGACACGCGCCTGCGCCCCGGTCAGCGCGTGCTCGGCGGCCGCCTCCTCGTACTCCTCGTGGTAGCGAGCCACAACCGTGCCGATGAGCTCGACGACTTCGAGTGTCAGCGGATCGGCACGGGGGACGCGAGGAGAGGAAGAGGAAGAGGGACTGCCGGTGGCCATGGTCACCAGGCTAGCCGCCGGACCACCGGGTTACTTGACATCATGAAATATTCAGGAGCATGGTTGTTTAACAACCTCAAGCATTTCCGCAAGCACTTCCGCAAGCACTTCCGCCACGCGTTCGCGCTCCGGCACGCAGTGGTCCGTACGACGCAGTAGGAGGACGCCCCCCATGTCCGTCACCCCCGAGCAGCTCCCCTCCGTCAGCCGCGAATGGCACCTCGTGCGGCGCCCGTCCGGCTGGCCGGTCCCGGAGGACTTCGCGCTGCGCGAGGCTCCCGTCGAGGCCCCGGCCGAGGGCCGCGTCCTGGTCCGCAACCTCCACTTCTCGGTCGACCCGTACATGCGGGGCCGGATGAACGACGTGAAGTCGTACGTCGCGCCGTTCCAGCTCGACCGCCCCATGGAGGGCGGCGCGGTCGGCGAGGTCGTCGCGTCGAACGCCGAGGGCTTCGCCGTGGGCGACCACGTCCTGCACTTCGCGGGCTGGCGCGAGTACGCCTCCGTGCCCGTCCAGCACGCCACGAAGGTCGACCCGGAGGCCGCCCCGCTCTCCGCCTACCTCGGCGTGCTCGGTATGCCGGGCATGACCGCGTACGCCGGACTGCTCGAAGTGGCCTCCTTCAAGGAGGGCGACGCCGTCTTCGTCTCGGGAGCGGCCGGTGCCGTGGGCAGCCAGGTCGGCCAGATCGCCAAGCTGAAGGGCGCCTCGCGCGTCATCGGCTCGGCGGGCTCGGACGACAAGGTCAAGCTGCTCGTCGAGGAGTACGGCTTCGACGCCGCCTTCAACTACAAGGACGACAAGCCGGTCGCCGAGCAGCTCAAGGACGCTGCCCCCGACGGCATCGACGTCTACTTCGACAACGTCGGCGGCGAGCACCTGGAGGCCGCCATCAGCCGCCTGAACGTGCACGGCCGCGTCACCATCTGCGGCATGATCTCCAGCTACAACGACAAGGAGCCGAACCCGGCCCCGCGCAACCTCGCCCTGGTCATCGGCAAGCGGCTGCGGCTCCAGGGCATGCTCGTGCAGGACCACAACGACCTCCAGCCCCAGTTCGTCCGCGAGGTCGGCGGCTGGATCCGCTCCGGCGAGCTCAAGTACCGCGAGACGGTCGTCGAGGGTGTGGAGAACGGCGTGGACGCCTTCCTCGGCATGCTCCGCGGCGAGAACACCGGAAAGATGATCGTCTCTCTCGCGTGATTTCCGTCATCCGATAACCTGATTCCAGAAACCGTGGTTGTGGGCGCGCGCCACGTCTCGTCTCAGGAGGAATGAGCAGGTATGTCCATCCAGAAGATCGACGTCAAGTACACCGCCGTGGCCACCGCGGAGAACGGCCGCGACGGCCGAGTCGCCAGCGACGACGGCAAGCTCGACGTCGTCGTGAACCCGCCGAAGGAGATGGGCGGCAGCGGCGCGGGCACCAACCCCGAGCAGCTCTTCGCCGCCGGCTACAGCGCCTGCTTCCAGGGCGCCCTCGGCGTGGTCGCCCGCAAGGAGAACGCCGACATCTCCGGCTCGACCGTGACGGCCAAGGTCGGCATCGGCCAGAACGAGTCCGGCGGCTTCGGCCTGGAGGTCGCGATCACCGCCTCCATCCCGAACGTGGACGCGGCCACCGCGCAGTCCCTGGTCGAGAAGGCCCACCAGGTGTGCCCCTACTCGAACGCCACGCGCGGCAACATCAAGGTCGAGCTCGCGGTCGCCTGACCTTTCCGCCGCCCGCCAGGCGGTACGCGAGGGCCGCACCCCGAACCAGGGGTGCGGCCCTCCGTCGTACGCACAAGTCGAGCGGGAGTCCAGGCGTGGTTCAGCCCGCGGCCAGCGCCGCCGCGTGCACGACCCGCGCGAGACGCTCGTTCTCCGCCGCGGGCCCGCCGGGGAACGCGTACCGCCGCCGCGTGTACCCGTACGCGAGGCCGCTGCGCGGATCGGCGAACGCCTGTGAGCCGCCCGCGCCGCTGTGCCCGATGGAACCGGCGCCCAGGAACGGGTACCAGACCTCCGACGTGGCCTGGAAGCCGACCGCGAAGACCTTGTGGGCCCGCGCCACCAGGTCGTACCCCGCCGACTGGACCTGCCCGAACTCGGCGACGGTGTCCGCGTCCAGGAGCGGTTCGCGCCCCTCGACCCCGGTGACCGCCGCCGCGTACATCCCCGCCAGGCCGCGCGCCGAGGCCACACCGCCCACCGACGCGGGCCCCTTGGCGCGCAACGCGCGGGAGTTGGGCAGCACCTCGATGTCGGTGGGCTCCGCCGCGTTGCGGTTGAAGGCGATGGACGACAGGTTCTGCGGGCCGGTCGGCAGCGACGCGAGGAGCGCCCGCTGCTCGGGCGTCGGGTCCATCGGCAGGACGGAGCGGAACCGCCCCTCGTGCTCCTCGGGCAGCCCCAGGAAGAAGTCCAGGCCGTGCGGGGCGCGCACCCGCTCCTCGTACAGCTCCCGCAAGGTCCGTCCTGTGGCGCGGAACACCACCTCGCCGGCGAGCGCCCCGATGGACAGGGCGTGGTAGCCGAAGGCGGTGCCGGGCCGCCAGTACGGGCGCTGCGCGGCCAGGCGCCCCGCGATCGCCCGGTCGTCGGCGAGCTCCTCGGGGGAGAAACCGGAGTCGGCGCCCACTACGCCCACCCGGTGCGCGAGCAGCTCGCGCAGGGTGGCGGAGCCCTTGCCCCCGGCGGCGAACTCCGGCCAGTAGTGGGCCACTTCGCGGTCGAGGTCGAGCGTGCCGTCCTGGACGAGCAGGGCGACGACGAGATGCGCCGCGCCCTTCGTGGACGAGTACACCCCGTACAGCGTGTCGCCGTCGGTGTCGGGCCCCACCCACAGGTCGACGACCTTGCGCCCCTTGACGTACGCCGCCAACTGCCCGGCGTGGTGGGGGTCCTCGGCGGCGAGTACGGCGGTGAACTCGTCGCGCACGGCCTCGTATCCGTCGGCGACAGTGCCCTGCACTCTGATCTCACGCGTCATACGGAAGTCCTCCAGGGGGCGGGGAGCCGGGGAGCGGCGGACTGATCAAAGTGATCAGTACTTGAGCAACCGCCGCGCCCCTGCCCGTATTTCCCCGCCTCGGCCGACGCTCAGCAGCGCCCGCCCGACCTGCGGGAACACCCCCTTCGGATGGTCGCGGAAGAGCGGTTCGGTGCCGAAGAGCACCACCTTCGCGGCCGCGGCCGACCCGCTCACGACGGAGGCGCGGCCCGCGGCGTCCGCGGGCCCACCGGTGCCGTCCTCCAGCGCCCGCCAGTGCCCGGAGACGAGCGGGTTTCCGCTGCCGTACCTCTGCTCCGCGCGGACACCCGGGCCGAGGTCGGTGAACCACGACGGCGAGTAGACGAAGCTGTGGTCCGGCGCCCCGCCGGTGACCGTGCCGCCCGCGTTGGCCACCCGGACCACGCCGTTGGCGTCGCCGTTGCCCTCGACGGCCTGCACCGCGAGCAGCCCGGCGTCGGCGTTGAGCGCGGTGCCGGCCGCGCCCCGCCCGACCAGGCCGCCGCCCCCGGCGAGGAACCGGTCGAGCCCGGCGCGGGCCGCCGGATTCAGCTTGCCGCGGTCGAGCCCGGCCGACACGAAGAGGACGTCCGCCTTCGTCCAGTCGAAGCCGGAGTTGAGCACGGTGGTCGACACGGGTACGACGTCGAAGTTCATCTCCCGCAGCGCGAACAGCTCGCCCGGCGTGACGGCCGCCGCGACCCGCGTGCGGTGCAGCGCGGCGCCGCCCTCGGCCTTCGTGGCGTCGAAGGCGACGTCGTACTTCTTCGCGGCGGCGGTCGCGGCACGCCGCGCGGACGACGGCACGACGGCGCTGCCGTCCCGGTCATGAAGTACGGAAATGCCCTCGGCGAGAAGGGCGTTGAGGGCCGCGATCTCCCTCGGGTCGTCGAGGCGCAGCCGCAGGTCGCCGCGGGGCGCCACATACCCGACCCGGGACGCGGCACGCACCTCACGCGTGTGCAGAGCGTCCAGGTCACCGCTCTTCACGGAGTCCACGCTCGCGCCCCACAGCCGGCCGAGGCTCCACCCCGAGATGTCGTACATGGTCGACACCTTGTCGCTGATGTCCCGCCCGTCGGCCAGCAGCACATTGGCGAGGCCGCGCTTCGGCTGGTGCATGTCGACGACGTACGACCCCTTCGGGTATGCCCGCCCGCCGAGCCGGAAGCCGTGGCGCGCGCGCTCCACGCGCACGTCGTTGGCGATCAGGTGGTCGACGAGCCGCGCCGCCGCGGACCCCGACCGCTGCTCACCCCCGCCCTTGGCGCCGCCCGCCGGAATCACGTACGCGCGCGGGAACTCGGTCGTGTACACGTCCTCGGGACCGATTCCGGGCACGCCCGGCACGGTCTCCTCCGACACCGGCACCTGCTCCGCGCCCGTCGCGCCCCGCCGGAAGACCTCGATCTGGTCGGCGATCACCGAGGCGCGGTGGCGGTCGGTCCAGTCGAGCGTGGCGCGCATCGCGGCGCCCGCGATGTCCACATTGACGGCGGCCCTGCGGCGCAGCTCCGCGACCGGCTGCGTGTCGTACGCGTTGTTGTTGACCTGCATCGGGAACTCGATGGTGTGCGTCGCGACCGCGCCGTGGAACGGCATGTACTGCGGGGTGAAGATCGGCGGCCAGTCGTCCCAGCCCTCCTCCTGGTCCCGGAAGGGAATGACGGCGGGCTTCACGCCGTCCTTCGCCTCGGTGTAACCGAGCCCGTTGACGGCGGCCTCCATGCCGAGGGCGTTGGCGTAGGAATTCTTGAGGAAGAGGTCGTACTCGTAGTTCTCGCCGTGCGGGGGAGTGGTCGGCTCGATCAGCGTGCCGTTCACGTACCCGTGCAGGTCGATCATGACGGCGGGCTGCTTGGTGATGGCGATGTGCCGGACCGCGCGGGTCTCGGGCTGCGAGGCGGTGACGAAGTCGCGGTTGAGGTCGAAGCCGTTGGCGTTGGCGCGGGTGCCCGCGACGCGGCCGTCGGGGTTGGTGGTGACGTTGAAGTAGAGGCGGTTGTGCGCGAGCAGCGACCGGCTCTTCCTGTCCTTCGCCTTCGCCAGCTTCTCGATGAGCTTCAGGGCGGCGTCGGTGCCCTCCCACTCGTTGCCGTGGATGTTGTTGTTGACGAAGACGGGCGTCTTGTACGAGGACTTGATCGTCCTGTCCTTGGCGGCGGCCGCGGGGAAGTTCTCTATTCGCTCGCGCATCCGCTCCTGCCGGGCCGTCTCCCGCGCGGACTCGGGAGCGGTGACCGTCACGAGGTAGAGCTGGTGCCCGCCCGCGGAACGGCCCGCGATCTCCACGCTCACGCGGTCGCCGAGGCGCTGCAGGGCGTTCAGCTTCGGGGCGATGCCGTGGTACGGCATGAGCCCCAGCTTTATCGACTTGTCGGCAGGGTTCTCCGGGGGTGCGGTGAGCTTCCGCTCGCGCGGGTAGCCACGGCCCTTGTCACCACCGAGGCCCGTGCCCCCCGTGGCCCCGGCGTCACCGAGGGCGCGCTCGGCGGCCGCTTCCGGCGCCGTGGCGGCCCGGTCGGGACCGAGCGGCGAGCCCTCGCGGACGACGGGGCGCGGTGTCGGGTCGGCGGTCGCGCTGCCCGGGGCGAGCGCGGTCAGGGCCAGCGCGCCCGCGGTGGCGGCGGTGGTGAGCAGAACAGGTCTGGATGGCCGGGATATACCCATACGTACCTCCGGGAGATCGGTAAGCGAGGTCTTACCGGTTCAACTCCCGTTCAACAAGAGGGCCTTGTTCCACAGCTGTGCACCACCTGTGACAGTCCTGCCGACCGCCGTCGGCCGAACCCCCGCCCACCTGCGGCTAAGGTGTGCCGCATGCGCGATCTGGGTGTGGGCTTCGGCTACTTGATGAAGGGGCAGCGCTGGGTCGCCCAGCACGGCAAGCAGTACGGATGGGGGCTGCTGCCCGGCCTCATCACGCTCGTCCTCTACGCGGGCGCGCTCGTCTCGCTCGCCCTGTGGGGCAGCGATCTCGTCGGCTGGGCCACGCCGTTCGCCGACGACTGGTCGTCCCCCTGGCTCGGCCTGTTCCGCGGCTTCCTGACGGCCCTGCTCTTCGCCCTCGCGCTGCTGCTGTCCGTCCTCACCTTCACCGCGGTGACGCTGCTCATCGGGGACCCCTTCTACGAGAAGCTGTCCGAACAGGTCGACATCTCCGAGTGCGGGCACGCCCCCGAGTCGGGGCTGCCGCTCTGGCGGGACCTGTGGATCTCGGCGAGGGACAGCCTCCGCATCGTCGTGCGCGCGCTCTGCTGGGGCGTGCTGCTCTTCGCGCTCGGTTTCGTCCCGGTCGCAGGCCAGACCGTCGTCCCCGTGATCGGCTTCTGCGTGACCGGCTTCTTCCTGGTCGAGGAGCTCACCGCGGTCGCCATGCAGCGCCGCGGTGTGGAACTCCGCGACCGGCTCGCCCTGTTGCGCTCCCGCAAGACACTCGCCTGGGGCTTCGGGACGCCGCTCGCCGTCGCCTTCCTGGTGCCGTTCGTCGCGGTGTTCCTGATGCCGGGCGCGGTCGCGGGCGCGACGCTGATGGCGCGGGACCTGCTGGGCGAGGACGGTTCCTCCGGCCGTCAGGACGACGAGGCGGCCGCTCCGAGGATGCCCCGGACCTGAGCGATGATGTCGAGCCGGTTCCGTACGAACTCGGGATCGGTGACGTCACCCGTCGCCGGGTCGGTGTTCCCCGCGCCGAACTGCAGGACGGGCGTGTGCACATGCCCGCCGGGCAGCCGGTCGTGCAGCCCGAGGCGGTCCCGCAGGAGCGTCGCCCGGTAGGCGATCTCGTTCGACAGATAGTCGCCGCCACCGCCCGCGCGCGCCGCCGACCCCTCGGTGGGCCCGTCCGGCCGGACCACGGGCCCGGTGCCGCCCGCCGGTATCTCGGTCACCGACGTGTTGTCGTACACGGGGAAACGGCCCGTCTCCGCCGCCACGATCTCCTTGTACGGGAGGGTCGTCGACGTCCACTGGGGCTGCGTGGCGGGATCGCGCACCGGCACGGTCCCGGTGCGCGACAGGTTCTCGTTGTCCGCGAAGCCGCCCCGCCAGGCGCCGTTGGTCCGCTCGATGTCGAACCGGCCCACGCGGCCCTGGCTGATGGTGGTGAAGAGGTCGACGTGGGGGAGGTGCGGGCGCAGCGCCCGCTCCACGGCGCCGTCCGCGAAGTCGTCCCAGCGGACCGGGAAGACCATCGCCTCGACGCGCGCCGGCCCGTCGGCGGTCCGGATCGTCGTGCCGTCCAGGGCGAGCGCGGCGGCGCCCGACGGATTGCTGATCCGGACGTCGCGGTCGAGGGTGAAGGGGTCGAAGCCGGTGACGAGGATGCGCTTGACGCGCCCGTGTCCCTGCCCCTGCCCCGGTCCCTGCCCGTGCTTGCCGGGGCGGTGGCCGACGGTGTCCTGTCCGCGGGACGAGCTTTCCAGCGCCCCCATGAGCCGCGCTCGCCGGCCGTCGGTGAGCGGGAAACGGGTGGGCTCCCACTGCCGCAGCTCCCGCGTCATGCCGAGCCGGGCCCAGTACAGCGGCCGGTCGTCGTCCTTGCTGAGACCCGCCCGCTGCTTCCCCTGAGCCCGGTCGACGGCCCGCCGCCACAGAGACTTCCCTTCGCGTACGACGAGACGCCGGGCCTGGTCGTAGGAGCGGGCCCGCTCCAGCGCCCGCGCCAACTCCGGGGCGGCGGTGTCGAAGCCGCTGCGCCGCAGGATCTCCTGAGGGGCGGCACGGTCGAGCCGCGCTTCTTCGACGGTGGGGGTGGTGGCGGTGGGGGGCGTGGAGGTGGTGGCGGAGGCGGGTGCGGGGACTCCGAGTCCCAGTCCGGCCAGCAGAGCGGCGACGCCGAGAGCGCCGAGTCGTGTGTGCACGCGAGTCCTTCCGTAACCGGTGAGGTGGCGGAAGTATCGCGGGGCGCGTGGGGCGAGCGCTACGGCGCCTTCCGCACGAGTCGGCTGCGGGCCGCGGCCGCGAGCAGCGCACAGCCGACCGCCCCGACCACGAGGTCGGTCCAGCCCGGGGCGCCGGCCTCCCGCAGCAGCGCGGAGACGCCGAACGAGGAGTCCCAGCCGGCTTCCGTGATCGCGGAGCCGAAGCCCTGCACGACCAGGATGAAGCCGAAGAGGGCGAGAAGCCCCGCGGGCGACTTCTTGGTCCGGGTCTCGGCCTCGGTCTTGGTCTGACTGCTCACGTGTCTCGTCTCCTCAGCTGCGGTGCGCGTTCCGATGCGGTCGCATCACATCATGCACGGGAGACGGGATACGATGCAACCGCATCGAAAAGCATCGGAGCACCTCACCTCGTGCTCCCGGCGGAAAGGCAAAGGCACCCGAACCATGCCCAGACAGGTCGACTACGAGGACCGCCGGGCCCGCATCGCCGAGGCGGTGTGTCTGCTGATCGCCCGCTCCGGGATGGAGGCCGTCAGCCTGCGCGACGTGGCCACCGAGGCGGGGGTGTCGATGGGCGCGGTACAGCGGTGCTTCCGTACGAAGGACGAGATGCTGCTCTTCGCCCTGGAAGGCATCTCGCAGCGGATCGGCGACCGGGCGAAGGCGCGCATCGCGGCGTCGGAAACCCCGCAGTCGGCCGTGACCCTGCTGGACCGCACGCTGTCCGCGCTGGCGCTCGTCGAGCCGGAGGACGAGACGGAGGCGCGGGTCTGGGGAGCGTTCGTCGCGCACGCGGCGGTGAGCGGGGAGCTGGCGAAGGTGCTGCGCGAGACGTACGCGAAACTCCACGAACTCCTGGTCTGGCTGATCGGCTACGGCCAGGACACGGGTGAACTGCGCCCCGGACTGGACCCGTCCGCGGAGGCCCGCGCCCTGGTGGCCCTGACGGACGGCCTCACCGCCCAGGTGCTGGTGGGCCACCACACGCCGGAGTCGGCGCGGGGGGTGCTGAAGAGATACGCGGCGGGGCTGACGGTGTAGGCGGGATACGCGGTGACTCCGTGTCCCGTACAACCCTTCGGCCCCATCACCGGTCTCCTGTTGGCCGAGCCCACACGTCACCCGGGACGACGTCCGGTGAACGGCGTGGCGCCCCTCGACCCACAAGGAACCTCAACACCCATGCGCATCCGCACAACGGCCACGCTCACCGCCTTCCTGGCGGCGGGCCTCACCCCCCTCACCCTGCCCGCCGCGGCGGCGAGCGCCGCGCCCGCGAAGCACGGCGACGACTTCAACGGCGACGGCTACCGCGACTACGCGTACTCCAGCTTCAGCGCCCGAGGGGGCGGCGGCGTCACCGTGGTCTTCGGGACCGCGACCGGGCCCGGCTCCACGAAGCAGCGCATCACCCAGGCGAGCCCCGGCGTGCCCGGCGCCGACGAGGCCGACGACATGTTCGGCGAGGTACGGGCCGCCGCGGACTTCGACGGCGACGGCTACGGCGACCTCGCGGTGGCGGCGACCGGCGAGAACGGCTTCCAGGGCGCCGTGACGATCCTGTGGGGCTCCGCCTCCGGCCTGTCCAAGGGGACGACGCTCCCGAACAAGAACCCCGGCGCCAACAACTACATGGGCGCGGACCTGGCGACCGGCGACTTCAACGGGGACGGCAAGCAGGACCTGGCCGTCATCAACGAATCCATGACCTTCGTCTACCGGGGCCCGCTCAAGCGCTCCGGCACCACCGGCGCCGTGACCAAGCTCGACAAGACGACGTCCTTCTACGCCTCGGCCCTGATCTCCGGCAAGGTCGACGGCGACAAGAAGACCGACCTCGCGATCATCGGCGACGTGGTCGGCCCCGAGAAGATCGCGTCCGACGTCTGGTTCGTCAAGGGCGGCGCGAGCTCACTCACCCCCGGCAAGAGCCTCCGCCTGGAGTCGGAGTCCGGCAACGGCGGCAGCTCCGAGCGCGGCGGCGACGGCGTCATCGCCGACTTCGACAAGGACGGCTACGGCGACATCGCCATCGGCACCTCCGTCCACTCGAAGCACAAGGGCCGCGTCAGCGTCTGGTACGGCGCGTCCGGCGGCCCGTCCCGAAGCTCCCGCCTCACCCAGTCGACGAGCGGCGTCGCAGGCTCCCCGGAGAACTACGACGAGTTCGGCTCGTCCGTCTCGGCGGGCGACGTCAACGGCGACGGCTACGCGGACCTCGCGGTCGGCGTGCGGGACGAGGAGATCGACGGCAAGGACCACGCGGGCGGCGTGCACGTCTTCAAGGGCCGGGCGAGCGGCCTGTCCCCCACCGGTTCGCAGTGGTTCGCCCGCAACACCCCGGGCGTACCGGGGCCGTTGACGGCCGACGACCAGTTCGGCGGCCTGGTGCGGCTGCGCGACACGAACGGCGACGGAAAGGCCGACCTCCATGTGAGCGCCGTCGACTCCCTGCGCCTGCCCGGCTCAACCGGCGGCATCACCACGACGGGCGCGTCGGCATACGACGCGGCCCCCGTCGACAGCTTCCTGGAATAACTCCCTGCACGGACAACCGTTGGCGGGCGCGCCGCGTCGGCGGGTCACGCGTCGCCCGGCTCCGTCAGGCGGCCGATGACGCGGCGTGCCGTGCTCGCCATCACCGGGTTCGTCCGCTGGTAGTACGCGAGTTCGGTGGCGGCGATCGTGAGGGCCCAGCCCCGGCCACGCGCCCACATGGCGTCGTCGGTGGCCGGGCCGAGCGCGGCGCGGAAGTCGCGGCGGGCCCCTGCGTCCATCAGGTACCAGGCGGCGATCAGGTCGACCGCGGGATCCGCCGTGCCCATGCATCCGAAGTCGATGACGGCGCCGAGCCGGCCCCCGTCGACGAGGACGTTGCCCGGCTGCAGGTCCCCGTGCACCCAGACGCCGGGCCCCTTCCATGCCGGGGCGCGCACGGCGGCCTCCCACACGGCGGTCACGGCCCGCTCGTCGACGAGCCCGCCGAGCTCGGCGATCACCTCGCGGGTGTGGGTGTCGCGCCCGGCGAGCGGGTCGCCGCGGTAGGCGACGGGCGCCCCGGCCGGGTCCACCTCGCGCAGGGCGGACACGAACTCCGCGACGTCCTTGGCGAACAGGGCGGGTTCGGCGCAGGGCCGGCCGGGGTCAGGTGTCGTGCCGTCCAGCCACCGGAACACCGACCACGCATACGGGTACCCTTCGCCCGGCCGGCCCTTCCCGAGCGGCACCGGGACGGCGACGGGCAGCGCGGGCGCGAGCCGGGGCAGCCACACCCGCTCCCGCTCCACGTCCTCGGCGGCGCCCGCCACACGCGGCAGCCGCACCACCATGTCCCCGCCGAGCCGGTACATGGCGTTGGACGTCCCGGCCGATGCGACGCGCTCCACGGGCAGCCCGGCCCACGCGGGAAACTGGGCACCGACCAGCCGCCGCACCAGTCCCTCGTCGATGTCGGCTTCGTCGGCGTGCATCTTCCCGCTGCTCACATGTCCCCCTCGGTCCCTCGGTCCGGCCCCCGCTCATCGGACCGGTGCCGAACGGAAGCCGTCAAATGGAAGCCGTCGAGGGCCCCGGCGGTCAAGCCGTTTCATGCCACGTACGTCGCCCGCCGGGCCGTCCCGATCACCGCCGTCCGGTCGGCCGCGCTCAGCAGCCCGTCGGCCACCCACTTCTCCGTCGTGGCCCGTACGTGTGCGACCAGCGCGCCCTTGTCGCGGAACGGCGCGGCGGCCCAGACCGCGTCGAGCAGGGTGCGGCCGTCGGGGCGGGCGGGGTTGGCGACGCCGGAGTCCAGGCCGCCGAAGACGACGCGCGGCTCGTCCCGCCGGAAGTAGACGTGGGTCGGGTCCTCGGTGCCTTCGGCGAAGGGCGCGAACTCGACGCCGTCGAGGGTGAGATGGAGCGGCTTGCCCGGCACGGGGGTGAACGTGGGCAGCAGGTCGCCGGAGAGGGCGGTGTTGCGGTGGAGGCCGAGCCGGAGGAGGTCCTTGCGGGGGTCGCGTGCCGCCAGGGCGAGCGGACCGTGGAAGAGGGTCTGGACGCGCGGGTCGTCGGGGGCCGCTTCGGTGCGCAGCCGGAAGGGGACCGAGACGCGCACGGTGTCGCCGTCCCGCCAGGTGCGGGCGACGGAGAAGTAGCCGCCGGGGCGCGAATCCCCCTCCACGGCACGCCCGTTGACCTTGACCGTGAAGCCGCCGTCCGCCCAGGCGGGCACCCGCAGCCGCAGCTCGAAGGCGGCGGCCCGGCCCCGGACGGTGAGCGTGGTGCCCTGCTCGTAGGGGTAGCCGGTGGTCTGCGTGACGGTGACGCCGCGCTCCGCCCAGGTCAGCTTCGACGGCATGTAGAGGTTGACGTAGAGCGCGCTCAGGTCACTTCCCCCGGCGGCCGTCGTCGTGAAGTAGACCGAGTCCTGGTACTTGGTCGCGCTCTCCATCCCCGTGCCCTCGCAGCAGGTGGTGCCCGCCTTGGGCGTGTAGTCGCGGACATGCCCGGGTGCGAGCCCGACGAAGTAGGTGACCAGGGGTTTCTCCGCGTCGGCCCGGTCCTGCTTGGAGCCGAGGACCTGGTTGTGGAGGGCGCGCTCGTAGTAGTCCATGTACTGCGGCCGCTGGTCGTGGAAGAACAGCATCCGGCTGAGCTTGAGCATGTTGTACGCGCAACAGGTCTCGGCGTTGACATCGCCGAGGGTGCCGGCGACGGCGCCCCTCTCGCCCCAGAACTCCCGGTCGCTGGTGCCGCCGATGGCGTACATGCGCGGCGGTACGACCATCTCCCAGAAGTTGCGGGCCGCGTCGAGGTAGCGGCGCTCGCGCGTCTCGTCGTACAGCCGCAGCAGTCCCGTGAAGATCGGTATGTGCTGGTTGGCGTGGAGTCCGCTGAGGACGTCCTTGCCCGCGGCGCAGCTGTCGATGAGCTTGTCGAGGTCGAACAGGCGGGCCAGCGCCAGGTGCCGGGGGTCGCCGGTGAGCGCGTGCAGGTCGCAGACCGCCTCGGCGATGCCGCCGAACTCACCGCTGGAGAAGAGCCCCCACATCCGCTGGAGAGTGGCCTCGGGCAGCGGGGAAAGGCGGGAGTGCATCCAGTCGCACATGCCCTCGGCGAGGTCGAGGGCGCGGGCGTCGCCGGTGGCGAGGTGGGCGTCGAGCAGCCCGCGCAGGATCTTGTGGGCGGTGTAGTACGGCGCCCACACCACCGTGTAGTCGCTGCCGGTCATCGACTCCAAAGTGATGAACTGCGTCTCCGGGTACGCCGCGAGGAACCCGGGGTGGCTCGGCCCGCCCCAGGTGCGCCGCAGGGTGGCGTGGCGTGCGCGGCCGGAGGCGTCGGCGAAGGTCCCGCCCGTGGTCTCGTCGAAGGCGTACGCGGCCAGGTTCCCGGCACCGGCGGCGGTCTCGGCGGCAGGGCGCCGTCGCAGTGCGGTGATCTCGTCCGCGGTGAGTGCCCGGCTCCACAGGTGGACCTCGTCGAAGGCGCCCGCGAAGACGGGGTCCGCGGCGTAGTGGGAGCGGCCGAGCCAGTGGTCGCGCAGGGTGCCGAGGGCCGTCGGGGTCAGGGACATCGCGGTGTTCCTCGCCACCTCGGCGCCGTCGACGTAGAGGACGCCGGTGCCGCCGGCGAGGGTCACCGCGAGATGGCTCCACTCGCCGACGGGCAGCGGTGCCTCACCGGCCAGGACTTGTTCGCCGCCCGCGCCCGACGACGTGATCGCGAAACGGGGGCGGCCCTTCGCGTCCCGCGCCGCCAGATAGAGGTAGCGGCGGGTGTCGTCACCGAAGTCGCAGACGCGCGCCCAGTCGTCGGCGTGCTCGGGCCGCACCCAGGCGGCGAAGGTGAACTCCGCGGCCCCGTCCAGGACATCGGCGGGCAGGTCGACGTACTGGTAGGAGCCACGGACGTTCGACGCGGCGGTGGAGCCGGGGAACGGGCCCGGGACGCTGAGCACGGCCGGGTCCTCGCGCAGCGCCGCGCGCACGTCGTGCAGCGCCCCGACCATGGTGCGGATCTTCTCGGCGTACGCCTTCTCGCCCGTACTGGCGTACGCCTGGGCGAGCATGGTGAGGAAGTGCCCGGTGAAATGGCCGCGCAGGTTGCCGTTCGCCTCGCCGTCCAGGCCCTCCCAGCCGCCCGGGGCGACCGCGCCGCCCGTGTCGAGGCCGGCGTTCGCCCGGAACACCTGGACGAGACGGTTCTCGTCGTAACCGCGCGCGAAGTCGAGCATGAGACGGCGCTTGTCGGCGAAGACGCCCGCGCCGAGCGTCACTTCGCCGAGGCCGAAGGGCCGTACGGTCCAGGCGGCGGGCAGGGGAACCGCCGGAACAGGGGCGGCCGGGACCGGGCCGGCCCGCCGAGGCGCGGCGCCCGCCGCACCGGGGGCGAACGCCGCCGCCGTACCCAGGAGCACGGCACCGAGGACGGTGCGTCTGGCGGGGGTGGGGTGGGATGCCATACGGGACCTCAGTTCTGTTCGACATATCGAATGCAGTTCGGGAAGTCGACCAGAACTTAGGGTCGGTGCCGCGACGCGTCAATGATTCCGGCGTACTCAGCGGACGGCGGCCTCCCGGAGTGCCGTCAGGAACGGGTGCGTCGCCGGTGCCGGGGTGCGGTCGCGGGCCGTCGCCGCGTACACCGTGCGCGGCGGCGCCCCTTCGTCCCGTACCGGGACCAGCGCGATGTCCGGCCGTACGCCCTCCGCGGCGAGTGCGGGGACGAGCGCCACGCCGAGGCCCGCCGCCACGTACCCCTGTTTCGCCGTCCACTCGGCGACGACGTGCGCGACGCGGGGCCGGAACCCGTGGCGCAGGGCGGGCTCCAGGAGGGAGCCCTCGATGCGGGGGCTGCCGGAGATCCAGTCGTCCGCCGCGAACTGCGGGAGCCGCAGCTCGGACGCGCCCGCCAGCGCGTGCCCCGCCGGCAGCGCGACGTACAGCGTCTCGTCGAGCAGGTGGTGCAGGTCGTACGCATCGCCGGGCAGCGCGCCACCCGTCGTCGACACCACCGCCAGGTCGAGCTCGCCCTCCGTGAGCCGGGACAGGAGCGCGGGCGTCAGGCCCTCCTCGCGGGTGAGGGTCACGCCGGGGTGGCGCGCCCGGAACGCCGCGATCGCCCGCGGCACGAGCCCCGCGTCCGCCGTCGCGAACGCCCCGACCCGCAGCAGCCCGCCCGCCGCGTCCCGGAGTGCCGCCAACTCCCGTCCCGCGGCGCGCAGTCGGGACAGCAGCTCCCGCGCGTGCGGCAGCAGCGCCCGGCCGTGCGCCGTCGGACGCACCCCGCGCGGCAGCCGGTCGAAGAGCGGCGCCCCGCCGAGCGCCGCCTCCAGCGCCGCGATCTGTCGCGACACGGCGGACTGCGTCCACCCCAGCTCCCGCGCGGCCACCGTGAACGACCCGTGCCGGGCCACCTCCAGGAAGGTGCGGAGCCAGACGGTCGAGAGGTCGGGCACCTCCGACGGCGCGGCTTCCGCGCCCTGAGCGGCGGCGGCCTGCAGGCCCCGCGTGACATGCGGATTCGGCATGGCTCGCATGCTAGACATTCGCTTGTCGCATCCCGTGGCCGGGCCTAGCGTCGGGCCCATGGAAAAGATCGCATTCCTCGGTCTCGGCCGCATGGGCGAGCCCATGGCGCGCCAACTCCGCCTGGCCGGACACCCGTTGACCGTCTGGAACCGTACGTCCGAGAAGGCGGACGCTCTCGTCGCGGAGGGCGCCACGGCCGCCGCGACCCCCGCCGACGCCGTCCGCGAGGCCGACGTCGTCATCACGATGCTCGCGGGGCCCGACGCCCTGCGCGAGGTCGCCGACGCCGTCGTCCCCGCCCTCCGCCCCGGCACCCACTGGGTGGAGATGTCGACCGTCGGGCCGGACGCCGTAAGGGAGTTGGCGAGCCGCGTCCCGGACGGTGTCACCCTCGTCGACGCCCCCGTCATGGGCAGCACCGACAGGGCCGCCGCGGGACGGCTCGGCGTCCTCGCGGGCGGCGAGGCGGCGGGCGTCGAGCACGTCCTCGCCCGCTTCGGCCCGGTCACCCGCACCGGCGCCCTCGGCACCGGCGCCGCGCTCAAACTCGTCGTCAACACCGCCGTCATCGGCGGGGTCGCCCTGGCCGCCGAGGCCATGAGGCTCGCCGCCGCGCTCGGCGTGGACGAGGGCACCGCACGGGGAGCCCTCGCCGCGGGACCGCTCGGCGGCGCCGTCGCCCGCGCCTTCGCGACCGACGTGCACTTCGGCAGCGATCTCGCCGTCAAGGACCTCACCCTCGCGGCGGAAGCCGCTCAACTCCCGCTGGTGGGCGCGGCGTTGGCCCACTTCGAGACGGCTGCCGCCGACCCGGACGTGGCCCACGAGGACATCGCCCGCGCCGTCACCCACATCCGCACCCGACGCGACACCTGACACACCCTCGACCTCACGCAAGGAGCACACACGTGCAGATCACCATCGACAACCCCGCCGCCGCCCCGCAGCCCTTCGGCCCCTACTCGCAGGTCGCCCGCGTCGAACACGCCGACGGCGGCGTCCTGTTGTACGTCTCGGGGCAGTGCGCCGAGGGCGACGACATGGCCACCCAGACCCGCGGCGTCTTCGAGGCCCTGGAGCAGCTGCTCACGGCGCACGGCGCCGGACTCGACGACATCATCAACATCCGCACGTTCCTCACCGACATGGACGGCTTCGCCGACTACGCGGCCGTACGCAAGGAGTTCCTCACCGGCACCCCGCCCACCAGCACCACCGTCGCGGTGACCCGCCTCGTCCCGCCGCGTGCGCTGGTCGAGGTCGAGGTGGTGGCCGCCGTCACCGCTCCCGCCCAGTAGGACGGCCCGACGCAAGGGGGGACAGCACGCCGGTGCCGTTCAGGGGCGCGGGGAACTGCCACCGTCACCGCGACGAGAAGCCGTACACCGTCTCCGACGCGTACACCTCGCCCGGCCGCAGCACCGTGGAAGGAAAGTGCGGCCGGTGCGGCGAGTCGGGAAAGCGCTGGGTCTCCAGCGCGATCCCGCCGCAGGGTGCGAAGGGCAGCTCCGGCGCGAAGTGGTCCGCCGTGTACAGCTGGAGGCCCGGCTCCGTCGTCGCGACGGTCAGGGTCCGGCCGGAGCCGGGGTCGCGCACCACGGCCACCTCGGCCGGCTCCGCCGTGACCCCCTTGTCCAGCACGTAGTTGTGGTCGTAGCCGGGCCCGGCCCCGCGACCGGCACGGAAGTCGAACCGCGTCCCCGCCACGTCCTCGTACGCCCCGGTAGGAATCCCGGTACCGTCCGTCGGCGTGATGCGGGAGGCCGCGATCCGCAGCTCGTGCCCGAGGGCGCTGCCCGTCCCCGCCCCGGCGAGGTTCCAGTACGTGTGGTTGGTGAGGTTCACGACGGTCGGCGCGTCGGTCGTCGCCTCGTACGCGATCCGCAGCGCCCCCGCCCCGTCCAGCGAGTACGTCGCGGAGACCGCGAGCCGCCCGGGATAGCCCTCCTCGCCGTCGGGGGAGACCCGGGAGAGCCGCACCCCGTGCGCGCCCGCGGGCTCCGCGTCCCAGACGTGCTTGTCGAAGCCGCGCCCGCCGCCGTGCAGCGCGTTGGACCCGTTGTTGCGCGCGAGGTCGTACGTCCGCCCGTCGAGGACGAAGGACCCGCCCGCGATCCGGTTCGCGTACCGCCCCACCAGTGCTCCGAAGTACGGCCCCGGATGCCGCAGATACCCGTCGAGCCCCTCGAAGCCCAGCGCCACCGGCGCCACGCGCCCCGCCCGGTCGGGGACCTCCACCGACTGCACGATCCCGCCGTACGTCAGGACCCGCACCCGCACCCCGGCCCTCTCCAGGGTCCAGCGGTGGACGGGGCTGCCGTCGGGAAGCGTCCCGAAGAGTTCACTGCGCATGATCGAGACCCTAGCCGGGCCCACACCCGGCCCGCCGCCCCCGCTACGCCCCGGGCTTCTTCGACGTCACCCGCCGATAGGCGATCTCGGCGAGCCGCGCCTGGCCGTTCTTGCTGGGGTGGAACCAGTCCCAGTGGCTCAACTGGTCCCCGTCGAAGCGGTAGTCGAAGACCGCGCCGCCGTCGTGCCGGCAGCGCCGGTCCTTCTCACACACCTCTTTGAGGACTTCGTTGTACGCGACCACGCGGTCCCGCACCGCGTCGCGCCGCTCCGTCGCCCGCGCGTCCAGGTCGTCCGGGTCCGCCAGCATGGAGGCGCAGATGCCCAGCTTCCACACCTGCTTGCCCAGCGGATTGGTCCGCCCCTGGGACCAGAGCCGCTTCAGGTCCGGCACGGACGCCACGTACACCTGCGCCTTCGGCAGCTCGCGGCGCAGCGTGCGCATCGCCTCCTGGAAGTCGGCGCGGAACTGCGCGACCGGCGTCATCGCGGCGGCGGAGGAGCGGCAGGCGTCGTTGGCGCCCGTCATCACCGTGACCAGCTCCGGGCGCTCGGCGGCGGCCTCCTCGACCTGCCCGGTCAGATCCGCCATGCGGGCGCCGGTCTTCGCGTGGTTCCAACTGTGTGTGGCGGCGCGCGTCTTCCCCAGCAGCCGCGTCGCCAGGCTGTTGATCTCGGTGTCGGTACCGGTCGCCCACGAGGCCTCGGGGCAGTCGGACAGCACCGAGCAGGCGTCGAAGCCGCGGGTGATGGAGTCGCCGACGGCGGCCAGCGAGCGGGGTGAGGTGTCCCAGGCGGGCGTGGGCTTCGGGGACGGCCGGTGGGCGGACGAGCCGCCGGGCGCCCCGGAGTTGCCGCCCTGGGCGTCGCACGCGGTGAGCGCACCGCCGCAGAGAAGGGCCGTCGTCGCGAGGGCGACGACGGCACGCGAGCGGTGCCTGCGGTTCCGCATCCCCTGCTCCCCTCTGTCGTTCAACGTGACGTCGTGCGGGTGGCCGGGGTTGCGCCCCGCCGGGTGAAAGGTCGGAGTTTCCTGGCCTTCTGACCGACCGTACGTCACACTCCTTGCGCCGCCGCACGGTAGCCTCGGCCCGTAGCCGCCGGACCACTGCTGTCACGGCGGCGACAGGCTGGTGGTCCACCCGGTGGCGCCCCGCCGCGGTGGTTCCGCTAAATTACATCACGTCACATCTGTCCCCTTTTCCCAGGTTTATCTAGTATTTGGGGAAAACTGCTCGGCACGGGCGCGAGGCCGCTGGGGAAGGCGAACCTCGACCCACACTGGAGGTCCCGGTGACGACACGTGGAGTTCTGTACGTGCACTCCGCTCCGCGCGCGCTGTGCCCACACGTCGAGTGGGCTGTCGCGGGCGTGCTCGGCGCGCGTGTGAGCCTCGACTGGATCAGGCAGCCCGCGGCGCCGGGCACCTGGAGATCCGAATTCTCCTGGCAGGGCTCGGTGGGCACCGCGTCCAAGCTCGCCTCCGCCCTGCGCGGCTGGGATCTGCTGCGCTTCGAAGTCACGGCGGAGCCCTGCACCAGCGCCGAGGGCGAGCGCTACAGCGCCACGCCCGCGCTCGGCATCTACCACGCCGTGACCGGCATCCACGGCGACATCCTGGTCCCCGAGGACCGGCTGCGCGCCGCACTGGCCCGCTCGCAGCGCGGCGAGAGCAACCTGGAGGCGGAGCTGGCCAAGCTCCTCGGCAAGCCCTGGGACGACGAACTGGAGCCCTTCAGGTACGCGGGCGAGGGCGCACCCGTGCGCTGGCTGCACCAAGTGGTCTGACCTGGAAGTGGTCCGACCGCAAGTGGTCCGGCCCAACGCGAAGGGGCCCCACCGACCGGTGGGGCCCCTTCGCGTACGTGCGGAAGGCTCAGACGCTGCGGAACGCCAGGACGACGTTGTGGCCGCCGAAGCCGAACGAGTCGTTCAGCGCCGCGATCGTGCCCTCGGGCAGCGGACGGGCCTCACCGCGGACGATGTCCGCGTCGACCTCGGGGTCGAGGTTGTCGACGTTGATCGTCGGCGGGGCGACGCGGTGCTTGAGCGCGAGAACCGTCGCCACGGTCTCCACGCCGCCCGCGCCACCGAGCAGGTGACCGGTCATCGACTTGGTGCTGGAGATCGCCATGTGGTCCACGTCGTCGCCGAACGCCTTGCGCAGCGCCTTGATCTCCGCGACGTCACCCTGCGGCGTCGAGGTCGCGTGCGCGTTCACGTGCACGATCTCGGCGGGCTTGAGGTCCGTCGTGTCGACCAGGTTCTGCAGCGCCGCGGCGATGCCGTTGCCGGACGGCTCGGGCTGCGTGATGTGGTGGGCGTCGGCCGAGATGCCCTGGCCGACGGCCTCCGCGTAGATCTTCGCGCCGCGGGCCTTGGCGTGCTCCTCGGACTCCAGGACGATCACACCGGCGCCCTCGCCGAGCACGAAGCCGTTGCGGTCCGCGTCGTAGGGACGCGAGGCGCCCTCGGGGTCGTCGTTGTTCTTGGACATCGCCATCATGTTGCCGAACGCGACGATCGGCAGCGGGTGGATCGCCGCCTCCGTGCCGCCCGCGACGACGACGTCGGCGCGGCCGGTACGGATCATCTCGATCGCGTAGCCGATGGCCTCCGCGCCCGAGGCGCAGGCCGACACCGGGGTGTGGACGCCCGACTTGGCGCCCAGCTCGATGCCGACGTTGGCCGCCGGGGAGTTGGGCATCAGCATCGGCACGGTGTGCGGGGAGACGCGGCGTACGCCCTTCTCCTTCAGCACGTCGTACTGGTCGAGGAGCGTGGTCACACCGCCGATGCCGGAGGCGATGACCGCGCCGAGGCGGTGCGGGTCCACCGCAGCGTCCTCGCCCGCCTTGGCGGTGTAGCCGGCGTCCGCCCAGGCCTCCTTGGCCGCGATCAGCGCGAACTGCGCCGACCGGTCCAGCTTGCGGGCCTGCGGGCGGGGGATGACCTCGCCCGGCTCCACGGCGATCTGACCGGCGATGCGGACGGGCAGCTCGGCTGCCCAGTCCTGCTCCAGCGTGCTGACGCCGGAACGGCCCGCGAGCAGGCCCTCCCACGTCGAGGCTGCGTCGCCACCCAGCGGTGTGGTTGCGCCGATACCGGTGACGACCACGGTGCGATTGGTCGAGTTCACAGGAAAATTCTCCACGGTGTTGAGGGGATCAGCGGCGCCACCGCCGGGTGGCGACTGAGCACGAGCTGGGTCAGCTCTGGTGCTCCAGGATGTACTTGGTCGCGTCGCCGACCGTCTTGAGGTTCTTGACGTCGTCGTCCGGGATCTTGACGTCGAAGCGCTCTTCGGCGGCGACGACGACCTCGACCATGGACAGCGAGTCGACGTCCAGGTCGTCGGTGAAGGACTTGTCCAGCTCGACGTCCTCGACCGGGATGCCGGCGATCTCGTTCACGATCTCCGCGAGACCGTCAACGATCTCCTTCTCAGTGGCGGCCATGTTGGCGCTCCTTCTTGTGGATCCAGAGGGTGGGGCGCCCGCCGCGGCAGCGGCAGGCTGGGCACTGTTGTACGGATCGGAAGATCCGGACGGGATGCCTAGGGGAGGGTAACGACCGTGGCGGCGTACACGAGACCCGCCCCGAAGCCGATGACGAGCGCGGTGTCGCCGCTCTTCGCCTCGCCGGTCGCCAGGAGCCGCTCCATCGCGAGCGGGATCGAGGCGGCCGAGGTGTTGCCGGTGGTGCGCACGTCACGGGCGACCGTGACGTGTTCGGGCAGTTTCAGAGTCTTCACCATCGAGTCGATGATCCGCTCGTTGGCCTGGTGCGGAATGAAGACATCCAGGTCGTCCGCGGTGATTCCGGCCGCGTCCAGCGCCTGCTGGGCGACCTTCGCCATCTCGAACACGGCCCAGCGGAAGACCGCCTGGCCCTCCTGCGTGATCGCAGGGTA
Source organism: Streptomyces sp. NPDC050732 (assembly GCF_040654255.1). Taxonomy (NCBI): domain Bacteria; kingdom Bacillati; phylum Actinomycetota; class Actinomycetes; order Kitasatosporales; family Streptomycetaceae; genus Streptomyces; species Streptomyces sp. NPDC050732. The sequence continues at coordinate 16,458 of NZ_JBFAHP010000040.1, read as the reverse complement.
CTTGGCGGGAGCCCCGCCGTTGCGGTACACGTCCCAGGACTCGGTCTGCTTGATCGTCTCGGCCTTGTCGCCCTCCGAGCCCCAGACCGTCGGGCCGATCATCGGCTCCTTGGCGGGGCCCACGACCACGGCGCCCGCGCCGTCACCGAAGAGGAACGCCGTCGCGCGGTCGTGCAGGTCGGTGAGGTCGCTCAGCCGCTCCACGCCGATCACCAGGACGTACTCGGCGGAGCCGTCGACGACCATGCCCTTGGCCAGCGTCAGGCCGTAGCCGAAGCCGGCGCAGCCCGCGGAGATGTCGAACGCGGCGGGCTTGCCCGCGCCGATCTTGTCCGCGATCTCGGTCGCGATGGCCGGGGTCTGCTTGAAGTGCGAGACGGTGGAGACGATCACGGCACCGATCTGCCCGGGTGTGATGCCCGCGTCCGCGATCGCCTTGCCCGACGCCTCGATCGACATCGCGGCCACGGTCTCCTCGTCGGAGGCCCAGTGGCGGGTCGCGATGCCGGAGCGGGAGCGGATCCACTCGTCGGACGAGTCGATCGTCTCCAGGATCACCTCGTTCGGCACGACGCGGGTGGGCCGGTAGCCGCCGACGCCCATGATCCGCGCGTACGGATGGCCCTTGCCGGCCTTGATCTTCGACATGCGCTACGGCTCCTTGTCTGTCGTCGGCTCAGGAATGCTCGGCGACGAGCTCGCGGGCCGCGTCGAGGTCATCGGGGGTCTTGACCGCGAGCGTCTTGACGCCCTTCAGCGCGCGCTTGGCCAGACCGGTCAGGGTGCCACCGGGGCACACCTCGATCAGCGCCGTCACACCGAGCTCCTCGAAGGTCTCCATGCACAGGTCCCAGCGGACCGGGTTGGCGACCTGCCCGACCAGGCGGGAGATCACGTCGGCGCCGGTGTCGACCGTGCGGCCGTCGCGGTTCGAGACGTACGGAATCTTCGGGTCGGCGGGGGTGAGACCGGCCGCGGCCTGCTCCAGCTGGGCCACGGCGGGCGCCATGTGCTCCGTGTGGAACGCGCCCGCGACCTTGAGGGCGACGACCTTGCGGACACCTTCGGGCTTGTCGGCCTGCAGGGCCTCCAACTGCTCCAGCGTACCCGCCGCAACGATCTGACCTGCGCCGTTCACATTCGCCGGGGTCAGGCCGAGCTTCTCCAGATGCGGGACGGTGACCTCGGGGTCGCCGCCGAGCAGCGCCGCCATGCCGGTCCGCGTGACCGCCGCGGCCTCCGCCATCGCCAGGCCGCGGGTGCGGACGAGACCCATGGCCGCGTCGTCGCCGATCACCCCGGCGTACGCGGCGGCGGTGATCTCGCCGACGCTGTGTCCGGCGACGGCGCCCGGCGTGATGTCACCGAGTGCCGCGGCGGAGAGCAGGCCGGCGGCCACGAGCAGCGGCTGGGCCACGGCCGTGTCGCGGATCGCGTCCGCGTCGGCCTGGGTGCCGTAGTGGGCGAGGTCGAGCCCGATGGCGTCGGACCAGGCGGCGATGCGGTCGGCGGCGCCGGGGAGGTCGAGCCAGGGGGTCAGGAAGCCGGGCGTCTGAGCGCCTTGGCCGGGAGCGACGAGTACGAGCACTCTTACACTCTCTCTTGTGGACGGTGGGGGCCGCCCGTGGGGACAGGGACGAAGAACGGCTGGGGGAATTGTAGGAGCTCGACAAAACCCTAGGATTGAAGATCTGCGTCGGCCAGACGTCCCAGGATCAGCGCGATCCGCAGCGTGAACGCGGAGCGCACATCGGAAGGTGACCAACCGGTGACGTCAGTCACACGTCGGAGCCGGTAGCGCACGGTGTTGGGATGCACAAAGAGCATCCGGGCCGCCCCTTCGAGGCTGCTCGCCTGCTCCAGGTAGACACTCAGCGTCTCCAGGAGCGCGGAACCCGCCTCCTCCAGCGGTCTGTAGATCTCCTCCACCAGCTGCTCACGGGCCGCCGGATCCCCCGCCATCGCGCGCTCCGGCAGCAGATCGTCCGCGAGGACCGGCCGCGGGGCGTCCTGCCAGGCGGCGGAAGCCTTGAGTCCGGCGGCCGCGGCCTGCGCGGAGCGGGTCGCGGCGAGCAGGTCGGGCACGATCGGACCCGCCACCACGGGACCGGCGGCGTACGGCCCGATCAAGGACTTCGCCACATGCAGCGGATTGTCGTTGCCGCCCGCGATGACGACCAGGCGGGTACCGAGGACACCGGTCAGGACCTGCAGCTTCGCGTGCCGGGCGGCGCGGCGGATGGCCTCGACGGTGAGCTCGCTGTCGCCGTCGGGGGCGGTGCCGAGCACCACGCAGACATGGTCGGGGGAGTTCCAGCCGAGCGCGGCGGCGCGCGACACGGCGCCCTCGTCGGCCTCCCCGGAAAGCACCGCGTTGACGACCAGGGACTCCAGGCGGGCGTCCCAGGCACCGCGTGCCTCGGCGGCCTGGGCGTACACCTGCGCGGTGGCGAAGGCGATCTCGCGGGCGTAGACGAGCAGGGCCTCCCGGAGCACGGACTCGTCGCCGGGCGCCGCGACCTCGTCGATCGCGGACTCCATCACCTCGATCGTCGTACGCACCATCTCCACGGTCTGGCGCAGGGTGATCGCCCTGGTCAGCTCGCGGGGAGCGGTGCCGAAGACATCGGTGGAGATGGCCTGGGGCGCGTCCGGGTGCCGGAACCACTCGGTGAACGCGGCGATACCGGCCTGCGCGACCAGACCGATCCAGGAGCGGTTCTCCGGCGGCATCGCCCGGTACCAGGACAGCGTCTCGTCCATCCGCGCGATGGCCTGCGCCGCGAGGCTCCCTGACGACTTCTCCAGCCGCTTCAGGGTCGCGGTGTGGGCGTGGGCGGACCGGCGGGCGTCCTGGCCGGACTCCGGGCCGGATTCCCGGCGGGACTCCTGATGGGCTTCGTTCGCTGAGGGTTCGGGCACGGGACAAGACTGCCTTATCGGGGCGGGGACGTGCGGTGCCGGGGCTACGGTGGGGTGCGTGATTGATGTACGGCGCTCCGGCGACCGGTACCGCGGCGGGGAGACCGCGGCCGGCATCGAGTCCTGCCACGCCTTCTCCTTCGGGCCTCACTACGACCCCGACAACCTCCGCTTCGGCGCGGTCCTGGCCTGCAACGAAGAGCGCCTCGCACCCGGCGCGGGCTTCGACGAACACCCGCACAGCCACACCGAGATCGTGACCTGGGTCGTCGAGGGCGAGCTCACCCACCGGGACTCGGCGGGCCACGCGTCACTGGTCCGCCCCGGCGACGTGCAGCACCTGTCCGCCGCGGGCGGCGTCCGCCATGTGGAACGCAATGACGGCGCGACCCCGCTCGTCTTCGTCCAGATGTGGCTGGCCCCCCTCGCCCCCGGCGGCGACCCGTCCTACGAAGTGGTCCGCGGCATCGCCGACTCGACGCCGTACGCGGTGCCCGGCGCGGGGGCGCTGCTCCATGTGCGGCGCCCGGCGGCGGGCGAGCGGTTCGCGGTCCCGGCCGCGCCGTTCGTGTACGTCCATGTGGTGCGCGGCGAACTCGCCCTGGCCGGGGCGGAGTTGGGGACGGGCGACTCCGCGCGGATCACCGATGAGCCGGGCCTGGAGGGCGTGGCGTCGGGCAGGACGGAAGTGCTGATCTGGGAGATGCTGAGCGCCCCTTAGGGGTTGGGGGTCAGGGGCGCGGGTGGCCGAGGCGGCCGGTCAGCCGCGAAGCTCGGAGAGCACCGCGTCCGTGAACGGCGGCCACACCTCGACGGCCCACGGCCCGAAGGGCCGGTCGGTGAGCGCGACGCACGCCGCCCCCGCGTCCGGATCGATCCACAGGAACGTGCCCGCCTGCCCGAAGTGCCCGAACGTCCGGGGCGAGGACGAAATCCCGGTCCAGTGCGGGGACTTGCCGTCCCGGATCTCGAACCCGAGCCCCCAGTCGTTCGGATTCTGGTGCCCGTACCCCGGCAGGACACCCTTCAGCCCCGGGTACGTCACCGTCATCGCCGCCGCCACGGTCCGCGCGTCGAGCAGCCGGGGGGCCTGCACCTCCGCGGCGAACCTGACCAGGTCGTCGACCGTGGACACGCCGTCCTTGGCGGGCGACCCGTCACCCTCCAGCGCGGTCGCGGTCATGCCGAGCGGCTCAAGCACCGCCTGCCGCAGATACTCCCCGAAGGGAATGTCCGTCGCCTTGGCGATGTGGTCGCCCAGCACCTCGAAGCCCGCGTTCGAGTACAGCCGCCGCGTGCCCGGCGCCGACGTCACCCGGTGCTCGTCGAACGCGAGGCCGCTGGTGTGCGCCAGCAGATGCCGCACCGTCGACCCCTCGGGCCCGGCCGGCTCGTCGAGCTCGACCGCCCCCTCTTCGTACGCGACGAGGGCCGCGTACGCCGCGAGGGGCTTGGTGACCGAGGCGAGGGCGAACCGCCGGTCCGTGGGGCCGTGCGTCCCGACGACACTGCCGTCCGCACGGACGACGGCCGCGGCAGCGGTGGGGACCGGCCAGTTCTCGATCAACGCAAGGCTCTGCATGTCTGTGAGCCTAAGGGCCCTACAGGGTGAGCCGCATCGAGGGGTCGGGCTTGCGCACGAAGCCGAGGGAGACGTACAGCGGCTCCGCCTCCGGTGACGCGTTGAGGTCCGCGCCGGCCGCCCCCTGCTCGCGGAACCAGTCGAGCAGCGCCTCCATGCAGGCCCGCGCGTATCCCTTGCGCCGCTGGTCGGGGTCGGTGGCCACACTGAAGACCTGGCCGACCCGGCCGTGCGGGTTGTCCGCCCGCCCGATCCGGTACTCGACCGTCCCGACGACCAGCGCCGCGAGTCCGCCCGGCCGCTCCGGGTGGTCGACGACGAACGCCGCGAAGTTCCCCTCGGGCTCCCCGAGGCGGCGCCGCACGATCGGCACGGACTCGGCGTGCCAACTGGTGTCGGAGGGACCGGTGTCGGATCCGCTCCCCGAGCGGGCCGCGAAGACCGAATCGAACATCACCTGCCGCAGCCTGAGCAGTTCCTCGGCATCCTCTGGCGTCGCACGACGTACAAGACTCATGCCCGGGACCGTAATGACCAGGGGATGGGACGTCTCCCGAATTTCCTCCGCGGCCGCCGGTCTCCGCCGATTCCCGCTTGCTTGGAGTGCACTCCAGGGTTCTAGCGTGAGGGTCATGACGGTGATGGAGACCAGGAGCGCACCAGCAGGACCGAACGGTGAGGACCGCTACACGATCAGCGAAGTCGCCGCCCGTACCGGCCTCAGCGCCTACACCCTGCGCTGGTACGAGCGGATCGGCCTGATGCCGCACATCGACCGCTCCCACACGGGCCAGCGCCGCTACAGCGGCCGCGACCTGGACTGGCTCGCCTTCGTCGGCAAGCTGCGCCTGACCGGGATGCCCGTGGCGGACATGGTCCGGTACGCGGAGCTGGTGCGGGAGGGCGAACACACCTTCCCCGAGCGCCAGGAGCTCCTGGAGAGCACCCGGCGCGACGTCCGCGCCCGCATCGCGGAGCTGCAGGACACCCTCGCCGTCCTCGACTACAAGATCGACACATACGCGGGCGCCCGGCGGGCGTCGGAAAGGCCCTGAACACGATGACGGACATGAACATCACGAAGGTGCGACTCGGCGGCGACGGGCCGGAGGTCGGCGTCCAGGGCCTCGGCTGCATGGGCATGAGCTTCGCCTACGGCCCCACGGACACCGGCGAGGCCAGGGCCACCCTGGACCGCGCCCTGGAGCTCGGCGTCACCCTCTACGACACCGCCGACGTCTACGGCATGGGCGAGAACGAGAAGTTCCTGGCGCCCTTCGTCAGGGCACACCGCGACGAGATCGTCCTCGCCACCAAGTTCGCCCTGGCCATCGACCCGGCCGAGCCGACGAAGCGGCGCATCGACAACTCCCCGGAGTACATCCGCGCCAGCATCGACGCCAGCCTGCGCCGCCTGGAGACGGACGTCGTCGACCTCTACTACATGCACCGCCGCGACCCGGACGTGCCCATCGAGGAGACGGTCGGCGCGCTGTCCGAGCTGGTCGCCGCGGGCAAGGTCAAGCACATCGGCCTGAGCGAGGTCACCGGCGCCGAGCTGCGCGCGGCGCACGCCGTCCACCCCATCGCCGCGGTCCAGTCGGAGTGGTCGCTCTTCAGCCGCGACATCGAGCGGAGCGTGGTCCCCACGGCCGCCGAGCTGGGCGTGGCCCTCGTGCCGTACTCCCCGCTCGGCCGCGGCTTCCTCACCGGCTCCTTCACCCACGCGGACAAGGAACTCGGCGAGCACGACTTCCGCCGCCAACAGCCTCGCTTCACCGGCACCAACGCCACCGCCAACGCCGCGCTCCTGGCCCCGGTCCGTGCCGTCGCCGACGCCCACGGAGCGAGCCTCGGGCAGATCGCCCTGGCCTGGGTGCAGCAGCAGGCCACGGTCCACGGCCTCCCCGTCGTCCCGATCCCCGGCACCCGCAGGCCCGCCCGCGTCGAGGAGAACACCGCGGCCACCCGCATCACCCTCACCGACGACGACCTCGCCCTGCTGAACCCGATCGCCGCCGACGTCGCGGGCAACCGCTACGCCGACATGACCTTCACCTCGGCGGGCCGGGAGTAGCCGGGAGCGGCCGGGGGAGGCCGCCCGGTCAGAGCTCCGCCAGCAGCTCGGCCTTCTTCGCCGTGAACTCGTCGTCCGTGAGCAGACCGGCCCGGTGCAGCTCGCCGAGGTGCCGGATGCGGTCCGCGATGTCCGCCGGATCGCGGCGCACGGCCCGCACCGCGGGCGCGCCCGCGCCGACGCCGTCGGGCAGCAGGGCCGGGCTCGCCGCGCGGACCGCGGCGAGGACCGACGCGGCGAACGGCAGCGACTCGTGGACCGGGCCGTAGCCGAGGCCGAAGACGACGGCCGCCGGGTCCTGGTCGGGCTGCCCGGGCTGCTGGACCGGGGTCTCGCGGCGCAGCAGCCGCAGATGGCCCTCGAAGACTTCCGGGGAGCGCCATTCGATGCCGCTCAGGTCCGTGACGGGGAAGCTCTGGTCCCCGGCCTTCCACTTCGCCGACGACGCGCCCGTCCAGAACCAGCGGAAGGCCACCAGCTTGCCGTCGAAGGACGCCTTCCCGTCGTACGCCTTGAACTGCAGGGGCGCCTCGGGGGCCGCCACCAGGAAGCGGTCCGCGGGCTCACCGCCGTCCGGTGCGAGCCGCTCCCGGAGCTCGTCCGCGTAGTACTCGGCGAGCGTCTCCCGCTCCGCGGGAAGCACCAGGCGGTACGGGTCGCTGCCGTCCTTGAGCTGGCCCGCCGCGGCCTCCATCAGAGGATCGGCGCCCGGTCTCGGCACGGCATGCAGCACCACGGTCCCGCGTTTGCCGGGGGAGAGCGTCACCGCCGCGATCGCCTCATGGGGGATGCGCCGTTCACCGAGAGCCTGGAAGAGCTTCGGTGTGCGGATCCCCCGTTCGAAGCGGATGACCACGGAGTCGGACTCGAACTCCCAGGCGGCATGAAATCCGGCCAGAACATCACCCATGCGGCTCATCGTAGGCGGCACGAGCGCCTCCGTCCCTCCTGCGGCGGGCCGCTGTTTCGTCGATTTCTACGCGCGTCAGGCCGCTGCCGCGCCGGAAAAACCCTTCCGGCAGGCGTCGTCGTCGCTCGCGCACCGCACCGAGCGGTACGCGCCGGTGCCGATTTCCGCGAAGTTGCGGAGGCTCTCCGTGCCCGGCTCGAAATAGCCGGTGTGGCCCTGTGCGCCGGCCGCGGAGAGCACGCGCGCGCCGAAGCCGACGGCCACCGGGTCGGCGCCGTGGCCGAGCCCGCCGATCTCCATGTTCGGCACATCCTGGATCCAGTCGTCGCCGTCCCTGGTGGCCCAGATCCGGGCCTTCGTGCCCAGGTGCGAAGCCGAGTCGGCGCGCATGCCCGGGCTGCCGGCCACCGCGATGTCCGTGACCCGCGGGGGCAGCTTCCGCGCGGCCACACCGCACACCACGGAGCCGTAGCTGTGGCAGTACAGCGCGACCGGAGTGCGGCCGGGGAGGCCGCGCACCAGGGAGTCGAGGCGCGTGGCCCCGTCCTCGGCGCGCATCGCCGTCGCCGCGTCCACGCCGATCCCGACGGGCGCGGTGTAGTCGGCCCAGGCGATCACGGCGGTACGTGCGCCGGGGTCCACCGCGCGCTCCTCGCGGTAGAGCGCCTTGGCCATGCCCACCGGCGCCGAGTACTTGCGGAACGTCCGTTCGAAGGTGAGTACGTTGGTGTCGACGCCGGGCACGACCACCGACACACGGCGGGCCTTGTCCAGGTCTCCGAAGACCTCGGCCATGCGTCCGGAGCCCATGGGATCGAAGGCGAGCACCTGGCGTCCCGGCCGCATCATCACCCCGAACCGCTTCATCCTGCGCTCGGCCTCCTGCTTCCCCAGCGGGGAGAGGCGGTTGTCGCGCATGCGCTGACGCTCGACCTTGCGGGCCTGCCCCAGTGCGATGCGGTTGGCGCGGTAGCGGAGATCGGCGGGCGCGCCGTTCATGTTGCCGACCGCGAGCGGGTAGCGGGCGGCGAGCCGGTTGCGCTGCTGCACGTCGAGCGAGGCGAAGAAGTGGGCGAGCCGGCCTGCGGGGCCGTCCGCGTCGGGCAGCGCGCGTCCGCTGATGCTGCCCTTCTCCCAGGCGGTGAGTGCGGCCTCCAGGGGCGACGCGTCGCCTCTGTTGTGGCGCACGGCGGTCCAGCCGGTGGTCGCGAGCATGACGAACACCACGGCGAGCGCGAGCAGAGCGCGCCAGGCGTTGAGTTGAGGGGATGAGTCGAAGGAAGTCACTACGGAACACCCTAGGAGAATCGTGATGTTTACCGTGCATCGCGTGAGGCAGATCACGTTTCCGTAGGGGTAATTGAGGCAAAACCGACACGCCGAGCGACCCGGTGTGCATGGGTGGCTGCTCAACGTAGGGGCGGCTCCCGCTGGTTGGACGCCCGGCGCGGCGGCCGGTCGAGCGGCCTCAGGGGGTGCGCCACTCCTCGGCAAGGGCGGGCCCCAGGTGGTCGAGGTACGTCTCCGTGAGAACGCGGATCGACTCCGGACTGGTGTCCTCGCCCGCACCCCACAGTCGCCCCGTCACGCGCATGACGCCGCTGAAGGCGGCCACCGCCACGCGCGGGCGCGGGTCGCGGTCCACGTCGAGGCCCTCGCGCTCGGCGATCACGCGGGCGATCTCGTCCTCCATCTCGATGGAGCGGCGCAGATGGACGGCGAGCAGGGCGGGTGTCGACTCGATCATCTGGTAGGTCCGCATGTGGAGTTCGACCGGGACGACCTCCTCGATGGACTGGCCCATCGCCTCCCAGGCGCCCAGTACGGCACCGCGCAGCGCCACCAGCGGGGCCTCGTGGGCGGGGCGGTCGCGCAGGGCCCGGACGAAGCGCGCCTCCACCATCTCCTGGACCGCGAAGGCGGCTTCCTGCTTGTTGGCGAAGTAGCGGAAGAACGTGCGCTGGGAGACGTCGACGGCCTCGGCGATCTCGTCGACGGTCGTCTCCTCGTACCCCTTGGTGGTGAAGAGTTCGAGCGCCACGCGCAGCAGGGCGTCCCGGGTGCGCTGCTTCTTGCGCTCGCGCAACCCCGGCCTGGTCGCTTGCTGCGTCATCTTCACACCATCGTCCTCTTTCCGGCCGTTTGCCCAGTTCACCTTACCTGTGAGGCACGTGACAGTTACCGACTAGTGAAATGGTTTGTCAACTGTCAGAGGCTGTCACTAGCCTCGAACGCATGACTAGTCAGACCACCGTCGACAAGGCGGACGAGGCGCCGGAGCCCGCCTCCGTTCCGGCCCCGGCCAAGGGGCTCCGCGGCCACCCCTGGCTGACGCTCTTCGCCGTCGCGATCGGCGTGATGATGGTCGCCCTGGACGGCACCATCGTGGCGATCGCCAACCCGGCCATCCAGAAGGACCTCGGCGCCACCTTCGCCGAGGTGCAGTGGATCACCAACGGCTACTTCCTCGCCCTCGCCGTGGCGCTGATCACCGCGGGCAAGCTGGGCGACCGCTTCGGCCACCGCCAGACCTTCCTCATAGGCGTGGTGGGCTTCGCCGCCGCTTCGGGGGCCATCGGCCTCTCCGACACCATCCCGCTGGTCGTCGCCTTCCGCGTGCTCCAGGGGCTCTTCGGCGCCCTGCTCATGCCCGCCGCGCTCGGGCTGCTCCGGGCGACGTTCCCGGCCGAGAAGCTCAACATGGCCATCGGCATCTGGGGCATGGTGATCGGCGCCTCCACGGCCGGCGGCCCGATCCTCGGCGGCCTTCTCGTCCAGCACGTCAGCTGGCAGTCCGTCTTCTTCATCAACGTGCCGGTCGGCATCATCGCTGTAGTGCTCGGCGTGGTCATCCTCAAGGACCACCGGGCCGAGAACGCGCCGAAGTCCTTCGACGTCGTCGGCATCGCGCTGCTGTCCGCGGCCATGTTCTGCCTGGTCTGGGCGCTCATCAAGGCCCCGGAGTGGGGCTGGGGCTCCGGCATGACCTGGACCTTCATCGGCGCCTCCGTACTGAGCTTCGCGCTCTTCGCGGCCTGGGAGTCGAAGGTCGAGGAACCGCTCATCCCGCTGGGCCTGTTCCGCTCGGTGCCGCTCTCCGCGGGCGTGGTCCTGATGGTGCTCATGGCCATCGCCTTCATGGGCGGCCTCTTCTTCGTCACCTTCTACTTGCAGAACGTGCACGGGATGAGCCCCGTCGACAGCGGTCTGCACCTGTTGCCGCTCACCGGCATGATGATCATCGGCTCGCCGCTGGCGGGCGCGATGATCACCAAGGTGGGCCCGCGCGTCCCGCTGGCCGGCGGCATGCTCTGCACCGCCGTCGCGATGTACGGCATGTCCACGCTGGAGGCGGGCACGGGCAGCGGCCTCATGTCGATCTGGTTCGCGCTCCTCGGCCTCGGCCTCGCCCCGGTGATGGTCGGCGCGACGGAGGTCATCGTGGGCAACGCGCCGATGGAGCTCTCCGGCGTCGCCGGCGGCCTCCAGCAGGCCGCGATGCAGATCGGCGGCAGCCTCGGCACGGCCGTCCTCGGCGCCGTCATGGCGTCGAAGGTCGACAGCGACCTGCCCGAGAACTGGGCCGAGGCGAAGCTTCCGCCGCTCAGCGAGGCCCAGCTCGACAAGGCCGCCGAGGCCGTCCAGGTCGGTGTGGCACCGGTGCCGCCGAAGGCTCCGCCGTCGGTCGCCGACCAGATCACCTCGGTCGCCCACGACACGTTCATGTCGGGCATGGGCCTGGCCTGCCTGGTCGCCACCGGAGTCGCCGCGGCCGCGGTGTTCGTCGCGTTCCTGACCAAGCGCGGCGTCAACGCCGAGGCGGGCGCGGGCGTGGGCCACATCTGACGCCCGGGTCGCCGACGCATCGGGGAAAGCCCCTCAGGGAGAACCTGGGGGGCTTTCGCCTATCAGGGTGACGCACATTCGTACCCCTTCCGACGGCCGGGCCGGCGGGTCCACAGTGCAGACAGAAGATCCGCACAGCACACGGGGGTTGCCACACATGCGTACGACCATGCTCACGACCGTCACGGCAGCCGCACTCGCCGCGGTCGTCCTCACGCCCACGCACGCCGGGGCCGCCGCCCCACCGACACTGCGCGGCTGCGGTGCCGGCGAGCTCTGCCTCTGGGAGAAGGCGGGCTTCCACGGCACCCGCCATGCGTACGAACTGGCGGACATCGACATCGAGAGCTGCACCGCGCTGCCGGAGGGGAGCAGCGCGGAGGCCGTCGCCAACCGCACGGGGCGGCCCGTGACGGTCTACCAGTCGGCGGAGTGCGCCGAGACCGGCGAGTTCAACACCTATCCGGGCAGCGGCACCTGGGCCCCCGAATCCCCTTACCGCGTAAGGGCTTTCAAGGTCTGGGAGAGCTGAACGGGGGTACTCGCGAAGACACCACGCGCAAGCGCCCCGGCTCACGCGGCCGTACGTGGTCGCGGAGTCGGCCGGATCGCGCGACGCTCACCGGACGGGAGGCCCCGGCTGTGCGCCGGGCTTCCCCGCTCCGGGCCGCGGCACGGCACCCGTCGGCCCGGCACTCACCTGAGGCTCCGCACCCGACAGAGCCGTCACCTGCGCCCGCAGCGCCCGCACCTCGGCCGTCAACGCCTCGATCGCGGCTGTCTGACGCCGCTCCTCGGCATCGTCCTTCTCGAAACGGGCGATGAACCACGCCGCGATGTTCGCGGTGACGACACCAAGAAGGGCGATGCCCGACAGCATGAGACCGACCGCGAGCACCCTGCCGAGGCCCGTCGTCGGCGCGTGATCTCCGTAGCCGACGGTGGTCATCGTGGTGAAGGACCACCACACCGCGTCGCCGAGCGTCTTGATGTTCCCGCCCGGAGCGTCCCGCTCCACGGAGAGCACCGCCAGGGAACCGAACATCAACAGGCCCACCACCGAGCCCACGACATACGTCGTCAGCCTGATCTGCGAAGCCATCCGGGCCCGCCGGCCGACGAGAGTCAGGGTGGCGACGAGCCGCAGCAACCGCAGCGGCTGAATCATCGGAAGGAGAACGGCACACAGGTCCAGCCAGTGGGTGCGCGCGAACCGTCCGCGGTGCTCGGCGAGGAGCAGCCGCACCACGTAGTCGACGGCGAACGCGCCCCAGACGAACCACTCCACCATCGAACAGGTCTTCGTCACGGCCCGGTCGGCGTCGGGCACCACGATCGGCACGGCGTAGGCGACGGCGAACGCCACCGCGAGCGCGAGGAGCGGGCGTTGGGTGCGCCGCTCCCAGCGGATCTGTGCGGGTTGCGCCGGTTCTTCCTTCATGGGCGCATCGTAGAAAACGCCGGAGGACGGCGGGACCGTACCCCGCCGCCCTTCGGATGGAGCGCTGTGCGTCCGGGAGTGCTACGCGTCGCCCCCGGCCGCGCCCGGGTCGGCGGCCGTGACGTCGAGGAGCTGGTAGCGGTCGATCGCCTGCTTCAGGACGGAGCGGTCGACCTTGCCCTCACGGGCCAGCTCGGTCAGCACGCCGACCACGATCGACTGCGCGTCGATGTGGAAGTAGCGGCGGGCCGCACCGCGGGTGTCGGCGAAGCCGAAGCCGTCCGCGCCCAGCGACTGGTACGTGCCGGGCACCCAGCGGGAGATCTGGTCGGGGACGCTCCGCATCCAGTCGGAGACGGCCACGAACGGGCCTTCGGCGCCGGACAGCTTCTGTGTGACGTAGGGGACGCGCTGCTCCTCGTCGGGGTGCAGGAAGTTGTGGCGCTCCACGTCCACGGCCTCGCGGCGCAGTTCGTTCCAGGAGGTCGCCGACCAGACGTCCGCCTTCACGTTCCACTCCGCGGCGAGGATCTGCTGGGCCTCGACCGCCCACGGAACCGCGACGCCGGACGCGATGATCTGCGCCGGAATGGCGCCCTGGTCACCGGTCTTGAAGCGGTAGATGCCCTTGAGAATGCCGTCGACGTCCACGTCGGCGGGCTCGGCCGGGTGCTGGATCGGCTCGTTGTAGACCGTGAGGTAGTAGAAGACGTCCTCGCTTTCGGGGCCGTACATCCGGCGCAGGCCGTCCCTGACGATGTGCGCGATCTCGTAGCCGAAGGCGGGGTCGTAGGCGACGCAGCCGGGGTTCGTGGAGGCGAGCAGCTGCGAGTGGCCGTCCGCGTGCTGCAGGCCCTCGCCGGTCAGGGTCGTGCGGCCAGCGGTCGCGCCGAGGACGAAACCGCGCGCGAGCTGGTCGGCCATCTGCCAGAACTGGTCGCCGGTGCGCTGGAAACCGAACATCGAGTAGAAGACGTAGACCGGGATCAGCGGCTCGCCGTGGGTGGCGTAGGCCGAACCGGCGGCGATGAGGGACGCCGTGCAGCCCGCCTCCGAGATGCCGTCGTGCAGCATCTGGCCCGTCGGGGACTCCTTGTACGCGAGCAGGAGTTCGCGGTCCACGGCCTCGTACTGCTGGCCGAGCGGGTTGTAGATCTTCGCGCTCGGGAAGAACGCGTCCATGCCGAAGGTGCGGTACTCGTCGGGGGCGATCAGCACGAAGCGCTTGCCGATCTCCTTGTCCCGCATGAGGTCCTTCAGGATGCGGACGAACGCCATGGTGGTGGCGATCGACTGCTGGCCCGAGCCCTTCTTCGCGGCCGCGTACGCCTTGTCGTCGGGGAGCTGGAGGGGCTTGGCGCGCACGACGCGGGTGGGGACGTACCCGCCGAGGCCCTTGCGGCGGTCGTGCATGTACTGGATCTCTTCGGAGTCCCGGCCCGGGTGGTAGTACGGCGGGGCGCCGTCCTCCAGCTGCTTGTCCGTGATCGGGATGTGCAGGCGGTCGCGGAAGCCCTTGAGGTCGTCGACCGTCAGCTTCTTCATCTGGTGCGTGGCGTTGCGGCCCTCGAAGTTCGGGCCGAGGGTCCAGCCCTTGACCGTCTGGGCGAGGATCACCGTCGGCTGGCCCTTGTGCGCCTTGGCCGCCGAGAACGCCGCGAAGATCTTCTTGTGGTCGTGACCGCCGCGGCCCAGGTGCAGGATCTGGTCGTCGGTCATGTTCTCGACCATGGCGCGCAGCCGGTGGTCGTCGCCGAAGAAGTGGTCGCGGATGTACGCGCCGGTCTCGGTGGCGTACGTCTGGAACTGGCCGTCGGGCGTCGTGTTCAGCTTGTTGACCAGGATGCCGTCGCGGTCCTGCGCGAGCAGCGGGTCCCAGCTGCGGTCCCAGACCAGCTTGATGACGTTCCAGCCGGCGCCGCGGAACTGCGACTCCAGCTCCTGGATGATCTTGCCGTTGCCGCGCACCGGGCCGTCCAGGCGCTGCAGGTTGCAGTTGACGACGAAGGTGAGGTTGTCCAGGCCCTCACGGGCGGCGATGGAGAGCTGGCCGAGCGACTCCGGCTCGTCCATCTCGCCGTCGCCGAGGAACGCCCAGACGTGCGACTTGGAGGTGTCCGCGATGGAGCGCGCCTCCATGTAGCGGTTCATCCGGGCCTGGAAGATCGCGCCGAGCGGGCCGAGGCCCATGGACACGGTCGGGAACTCCCAGAAGTCCGGCATCAGACGCGGGTGCGGATACGAAGAGAGGCCGTTGGGCGCCTTGGACTTCTCCTGGCGGAACGCGTCGAGCTGCGGCTCGGTGAGCCGGTCGAGGAGGAAGGCGCGGGCGTAGATACCGGGGGAGGCGTGCCCCTGGAAGAAGATCTGGTCGCCGCCGTCGCCCTCGTCCTTGCCGCGGAAGAAGTGGTTGAAGCCCACGTCGTAGAGCGAGGCGGAGGAGGCGAAGGTGGCGATGTGGCCGCCGACGCCGATGCCGGGGCGCTGGGCGCGGGAGACCATCACCGCGGCGTTCCAGCGGGTCGCGTTCAGGATCTTGCGCTCGACTTCCTCGTTGCCGGGGAAGAAGGGCTCGTCCTTGGTGGCGATCGTGTTCACATAGTCCGTGCTGCGCATCTCGGGCACGGCGACGCGCTTTTCGCGCGCACGTTCGATCAACCGGAGCATCAGGTAGCGGGCCCGCTCACGGCCGCGTTCGTCGACCGCGGCGTCGAGGGAGTCGAGCCACTCCTGGGTCTCTTCGGGATCGAAGTCCGGGACCTGACTCGGCAGGCCGCCAATGATGATCGGGTTGCGATCGGATCCGGAAGCCACGCTGTTCCTTCGCTGTTGGGGCTCTCGCCTGCGGTGTGCCTGGCCGTGCACCGTTTCCCATCGTGTACCTCGCGGACGCAAACGTCATGTCTACCGATTGGTAACCGAGACGCTGATCCGGCCACCCTGGGGTAGGCTCGGCCCAAATCGCAACGATACGCCCAACGCGTCAAGCCGCTTCGCAGAGCCGTTCGGCCTCGTACAGGTGTGGCGGCAGTTGCGGCGACACGGTCGGGAACATCACCGTTTCGGCGGTCTCGGCGGCCGGGTACTTGCGCGATCCGTCCCGCCCGTGTGGACTACGGCCAACGCCCCGCGCACGCGCGTGGCTGACAGGCATTCCCAAAAACATGATCAGGAGGCAATCCGTGAGCGCGACCGCGGACCACGCGGAGACGAACCTTGCCGTAAGGCTTGGTTTCCAGCCCGACCAGGTGGTCCAGGAGATCGGCTACGACGACGACGTCGATCAGGAGCTCCGCGAGGTCATCGAAGAGACCATTGGCTCCGAGCTCGTCGACGAGGACTACGACGACGTGGCCGATGCCGTGGTGCTCTGGTTCCGTGAGGACGACGGGGACCTGACCGATGCGCTGGTGGATGCCATCGCCTACATCGAGGAAGGCGGCGCGATCCTGCTGCTGACTCCGAAGACCGGTCGTGACGGGTACGTCGAGCCGAGCGAGATCGGCGAGGCGGCCACCACAGCGGGCCTCTCCGCGACCAAGAGCATCAACGCCGGCAAGGACTGGAACGGCAGCCGGCTGCTCACCCCCAAGGGCGCCGCCAAGAAGCGCTAGAGCGCCAGGCCCCAGTGGGACCGCAGAGTGGCACCGCAGAACGACCGTGAGGCCCCCGCCGACGAC